>JAKAMV010000059.1 GCA_021812735.1 Chloroflexota bacterium
TCTGAGCACCGCCTCGGCTGGAGACCGAAGTTCCACCACTTGACGGGACACGACCTTCGGTTGGGGCAATCGAGGCGATGAAGAATCAGCTGCAACGCCAAGTTGCGCTCGTCCAGCAACGTCGGGCCCTGCTCGTCTCTGCCGCCGTGACCGGCGAGCTTCAGATTCCGGCAGTCGTCGCATGACTGTCACGGAACGAGGCTTCGAGGACTCGATCACCACATCGCTTGTCGACAAGGGGGGCTATCGAGTTTGCAAGTGGGGCACCCACGCCGAATGGGTCGGCGACTTCGATCGCATTCGTGGGCTCGACACGGCCGAGCTCTTCGCGTTCATAACTGAGACCCAGCCAACGGCGTGGGATCGGCTCGTCGGCGTCCATGGTGGCGAGGAAGGGGCACGCGCGCAGTTCGCGGATCGGCTCGCGAGGCAGCTTGATGAGCGCGGCACGGTCGATGTCCTGCGCCACGGCGTCAACGACCACGGCATCGAGGTCCGGCTCGCGTACTTCAAGCCAGCCCACGGCCTCACGCCCGAGCTGACCGAGCGCTACCTCGCCAACCGCCTCACGGTCACCCGCCAGCTGCCATACGACGCCGCGGCGACGAAGACACTCGACCTGTGCCTGTTCGTCAACGGGATCCCCGTCGCGACCGCGGAGCTTAAGAACCCGCTCACCCACCAGACCGTCGAGAACGCGAAGGCGCAGTACCGCACCGACCGCGACCCGGCGAACGTCACCCTCGCCCGGCGCGCCGTCGTGCACTTCGCGGTCGACCCCGACACCGTCGAGATGACGACCCGGCTCGCCGGCCCGCAGACGCGCTTCCTGCCGTTCAACCGCGGCAATGCTGGCGGGCGCGGCAACCCGCCGGACCCGAGCGGCCACCGGACTCGCTACCTGTGGGAGGAGGTCTGGAGCCGCGACGCCTGGCTCGACATCCTCGGCCGCTTCATCCACGTCGAGCCGGCGTCCGATGGATCGACGACCGCGGCGAAGCTCAAGCGCGGGTCGACCATCTTCCCGCGGTATCACCAATGGGATGCGGTCCGCCGGCTCGAGGCCGCCGCCCGCGGCGAAGGACCCGGCCATGCCTACCTCGTCCAGCACTCGGCCGGCTCGGGCAAGAGCAACACGATCGCCTGGCTCGCCCATCGGCTGATGTCGCTCCACGGCGCCGACGACGCGCCCGTGTTCGACAAGGTCGTCGTTATCACCGATCGGGTCATCCTCGATCGCCAGCTCCAGGAGACGATCTACCAGTTCGAGCACGCGACCGGTGTCGTCGCCCGGATCGACCAGGACTCCGCCCAGCTCGCCGAGGCACTCGCCGGCGAGCGCAGCCGGATCGTGATCACGACGCTCCAGAAGTTTCCGTTCGTGCTCGACAAGGTCACCGGGCTCGGCCAGCGTCGGTACGCGGTAATCGTCGACGAGGCGCACAGCTCGCAGACCGGCGAGGCGGCGAAGGATCTCAAGGCGGCGCTCGGGGCGGCGTCGGCCGAGACACAGCTCGCCCTTGCCGAGCAGACCGCGGCCGCGGAGGCACCCGAGGATGCTCAGGATGCGCTCGCTGCCAGCGTGGCCGCCCGTGGTCGTCAGCCGAACCTGTCGTTCTTCGCGTTCACCGCGACGCCGAAAGCGCGGACGCTCGAGCTCTTCGGCGGGCAGGGAGACGACGGAGCCTACGCCCCGTTCCACCTGTACTCGATGCGCCAGGCGATCGAGGAGGGCTTCATCCTCGACGTGCTCGCCAACTACACGACCTACGGCGTGTACTGGAAGGTCGGCAAGGCGGTCGCCGACGACCCCGAGTATGAAACGCGCCGGGCCAAACAGTCGATCGCGCGGTTCGTGTCGCTCCACCCGCACAACCTCGCCCAGAAGGCCGAGATCATCGTCGAGCACTTCCGCGCCCACACCCGCCACAAGATCGGCGGCCGGGCGAAGGCGATGGTCGTCACCTCCTCGCGGCTCCACGCCGTCCGCTACAAGCAGGCGATCGACAAGTACATCGCTGAGCGCGGCTACGCCGACACGAAGGCTCTGGTGGCATTCTCGGGAACGGTGTCCGACGACGGCATCGACTACACCGAGTCGCAGATGAACGTGTTCCCCGAGAGCCAGACCGCGACCCGCTTTGCGACGCCCGAGTTCGGCGTCCTCATCGTCGCTGAGAAGTTCCAGACCGGCTACGACCAGCCGCTGCTCCACACGATGTTCGTCGACAAGACGCTCGTCGGGCTGGCAGCCGTCCAGACGCTGTCGCGGCTCAACCGCATCCATCCCGAGAAGACCGACACGTTCGTGCTCGACTTCCGGAACGATGCCGAGGCGATCACCGAGGCGTTCCGACCGTGGTACAAGGCGACGGTCGCGGCGCCGACCGACCCGAACCTGCTCCACGACCTTGCCGACCGGCTGCTGGGGCTTCAGGTGCTCGACGATGCCGAGGCTCGCGCCGTCGCGGCGATCATCGCCGACCGGACGCGCGAGGTGTCCGATCACGGCATGGTCTACGCCTTGCTGGGGCCGGCCGTGGAGCGCTTCAAGGCGAGGAACGATGTCGAGCAGGCCGAGGCGCGCGACCTCCTCGACCAGTATGTCCGGGTCTACTCGTTCCTATCGCAGGTCGTCGACTTCGGGGACGTCGGGCTCGAGGCGCTGTACCTCGCCTCGCGGGCGCTGCTCTCGCTGCTGCCGTCCGATCGCGGCGGCCGTCTGGACCTCGGCGCCGAGGTCGAGCTCACACACCTCCGGATCGAGCGCACGAGCGAGGGCTCGATCACCCCGGAGAAGGGTGTCGGTGAGCTGCACGCGATCTACTCCGGCCGGGGGCCAGAGGCCGAGGAGCAGAAGGAGCACCTGTCGCGCATCGTCGAGGTGCTCAACGAGCGGTTCGGCATGACCCTCGGGACCGCCGACCAGCTGTTCTTCGACCAGATGGAGGCGAGCTGGCTCGCCGACGAGCACCTCGTCGACCAGGCCCGCGCCAACCCGCTCGACAACTTCCGTCTCGTCTTCGCCGACAAGTTCATCTCGACGATGGTCGCCCGCATGGACGACAACGAGGACCTCTTCAAGCGCGTCCTCGACGACCGCGACTTCCAGGCAGCCGTGATGGAGCATTACCTGCGGCGGGTCTTCGAGCAGGCACGAACGGCGCCCCCGGCAGCGGGGCAGTGACGTGTCCAGGCCGATGGCACGCTCTCCCGAGGTCGTCGTGCTGCCGATCCACTTCGAGGATCGGAGCGGATCGGAATTCGAGCGACTCTGCTTCGCCTACCTCGCCCGGAGCTTCACCTGGCGGACGATCGACTGGTATGGGCAGCTCGGCGGCGACGGCGGTCGAGACATCTGGGCGGTCCGCGACGATGGCACCACCGAGTGTTTCCAGTGCGCCAATCACGCTCGCCTTCGGCTGCGGAAGGTCACCGATGACCTTCGGAAGCTCGCCGCTGGTTCGTTGGGTCTGCCCGACAGGTTCACCGTGATCGCCGGCGGCCGGGTCTCTGCCGCGCTGAGGACAAAGATCATCGACCTGGCGCGGCAGGAGGGCATCCACCAGGCCGAGGTCTGGAGTGGACCGGAGTTCGAGGAGCGCCTTCGGCGGGACCAGCCGACGCTCATCCGTCGCTTCGTTGAAGGAGTCCCGCTCCCAGAGAGTGCTGAGGCGCTCCGATCGCTGACCCAGGATTTGGAGGTTGATGACGACGAGATCCTGGCGTTGATGGCCGAGTGCTTTGACCGGCCGGCGTTCACGACGCCATTCATGCAGGAGAGCAGCATCCCCGACTTCAAGAAGGCCATCACCGACACGATCGAGGCGCTGAACACCGGGGTCCGCAGGCTCCGCGATGGCACCGAGATCGGCCGGATTCCACGCCGCAGCGAGCTGAAGGACCCGGCGAAGCGGGCGGCACTAGCCAGAGTCGTGGACTCCCTGGTGGCGCTCCGCGCGGAATTCGACTCCCTCATCCGTTCGGGCGATCTCCGCCCCTGTGGATGCAAGGTCGCCGAATGTCCAGTCTTCTTCGTCAGCCACCATGCGGCTCGCGCTATGGACCGCCTCAGATCGCAAGCGCTCGCCGAGTTCGCGACGGTTGCGCCGAGCCTCGTTCCTCATGTTCGCTTCTGATCAATCGGCCGAGACCCGTGCAGCCCCGTCGGACGCCGCAACGGTGGAACGAGCCTTGCGGTTTGCGAACATCGCCATGTTCACGATTGCGCTCCAGCGGCGCCGCCTTCGTTCCGTGGAACCGGAGGATGAGCGATTCCCATTTCGGTGGTGGGCCGACTTCGAATTCCTCATCACGGCACTTCGGAGGATGCGTCGGGCAGCAGAACTTGCTGCGAAAGCGCCCTCGGTTCGAGGCGAGATCGAAGCGGCGATCGCAGCCTTTGACAACGCGGTGCCGGATCTCCTGGCGATGCGCAATGTGGCGGAGCACATCGAGGACTACGGCGTCGATGACCCACGCCGGCGGCTCCGGGATGTTGACCGCGGCAAGCTCGAGGTAAGCACCTGGGGTCCCACCGTTCAGTGGCTCGGGCGAGAGCTGAACGTAGACGACGCGCACGCGGCAGCGTCGGCTCTCCTGCGAGCAATGCGGGACGTGGCGCAGGCTCACTGGCCGAGGAGGCAGAAGCCTCAGCCGTGACGGAGTCACTCTTCGGGCGGCTCTATCGCTTTGCCCGATCGACCGCGGTCGATCAGCTAGAGAACTTCACCACCGAGGCGCTGGCGGCAGCGATTCGCACGCAACCAGCGCCATTCTTCGATGCGCTCCTCCAGCATGGCGTCATCCCGGCACGGCCGAAGGGCACGGTCGTGCTCGTCGTGACGCAGGAGGTCGTCCCCAGTGTCGGCGTCATCGACCTGACGGTGCGGGTCTACGGGAGCAGCGTGCTCGAGCAGGAGGTCTGGATCGAGGCGAAGGTCTGGGCGGGCGAGAGTGGCGATCAGCTCGCGCGGTATCAGCGCCACCTAGCATCCCGTCCGGATGGCGACCGCTGCATCCTCATGGTTCTCGGGCCACGGCCTATCGGGAATGCGGCCGCTCCATGGATGTCATGGCAGGCGCTCAGCGATTCGGTCACGAAGTCCGGTGCGTCAAGCGAGCTCTGGACTGAGCTAAGTGAATTCCTCCGGGAGGTCGGCGTGGCAGACGAATCAAGCGAGCCCGTATCCGCTCGAGAAGCGGCGAGTCTTCGCGATGCTCACAGCCTGTTCAAGAAGGCGACCAAGGTCCTGACCGACGTCAATGAGGTCGGCAAGGAACGTTGGCCGGACTGGGGTTGGGGGGGACGCGATCAAATCACCCAGCTGATCCTCGGCCAGTTCCAGCGGCACGCCCGCTACACGATCGCCACGAGCAGCAAGCCTGCGTACCTCGTGATCGGCTTCACGGATCTGTACGCCACCGGCGAGGCCTACTTGACTGTCTGGGTGGAGACCGACCCGAAGAAGCCGACGATCCGCCAGGGCGTAATCGCGGCGGCCGAGGCGGGCGGCCTGGATGCAAGCTGGGCCCGCCGGCTGGACACCTGGCAAGCACTGTCGAAGACGCAGCGTGCCGCGACCGTCGAGGGCGGCGCTGCGACCGCGGCGTGGTTCGAGCGGTGCCTCGGCGAGCTCGCGATGGCCGGGATCACGCCCGGAACAGGTGTTTCGGCTTGACTGTGGCCACCACGGCGACGGACCTACCCAGGCTTGGCGGCCTTCCGCTCGGGAGGAGTGGCGCAGCCTTCGAGCTAACGCACTCGGCTGTCGCCAACACTCGCGTTCGCGTTGGGTCCTGGAGTGTCGCCACAGCCCGCGGAAGCGCCGTCGTCGTTGCGCGTGGCCGGGTTGGCGGATACGAGGCGGCGATAAAGGCCGCCATCCCGCGAGTTGAGGAGGCGCTCGACAAGCTCTCCATACGAGGGATCGACGACGTGGCGCTCACTCGGGCAGACCACGAGCACCTGGCATGGTGGACGACGCCTGCTGGGACAACGCTGCGGATTGTCACGACTTCGTTCCAGACCCTGCCGACGCTGAACCTGACGGTCGAAGTCCGGGACGCGAAGGGCCGACTCGTCCGATCTCCGCCCCCGCCCCCGCTGCCCTGGCACCCGAGCTTCCGGTTCTTCCGGTTGTCGCAAACCACGACCGATCTGTTTGACGCTTACCGGAACGCCTACCTCGCTCTGGAGTCGATCCTTGCGGAACGAACGCCGCAGCGGCGCAGATCGCCCGGGCAGCGGGGCGAGCAAGAGGCAGCTTGGTTTCAACGGGCGCTGATCTCGA
Source organism: Chloroflexota bacterium (assembly GCA_021812735.1). The sequence continues at coordinate 6,294 of JAKAMV010000059.1, forward strand.
CTGGCATCAACCTCCGACCCTTCATGCCGAGGAAGCCGGGGAATGAGGCCCAGGCGATCTTCGACCGGATCTACCGGGACGTCCGCGTCCGCGTGTTCCACGCGAAACCGGGTCGCGATCCGATGCTGCCGCGAGATCGTCAAACGGTGGCGATCATTGACCGAGCACTCGACCTGACACGGAGACTCTATCTGGCGGTCGTGGAAACGCAGCTCAGCATCACCCGGCTCCGCGGGGGCTTCACCACCTTCGCGGCGCAGACGATGAGCCAGGCCGTCTTGGAGCCCCTCGTGTTCGTAGTGACATCCGATGAGGCGCGCTTCAATCCCGACGCCACTGTTGTAACAGACAGCGGGGAGCCGGTGATCACGCTGCCAAATGCCCTCCCGGGATCGTACGAAGGGTTCTCGGCACATCGGATGGCCTGGGGTTCAGCGGATGACCTTGCGCCGCTGCCGTTTGTCCGTCGGCTGGTCGGTATCAGCTCTACGGGGCAACCGATGGTCGAAGGCCGGCTCGAAGCACGACTAGAACATCAAGAGATCGATCGCTTGGAGGTCGACTTCCGCGTCATCATGCGGAACGGCCGAGACCTGTCTTCGGGTCTGGTCTGATGACTCTCGTCCCACGTCAGGTGCTGGAGCCTCGGCAAGGTGAGTCAATGGCGGCGCAGTCGAGCCCGCCCTTGGAGATCTCGTGATCAGGACGACGCTTCTGAATACGAAGCTGGCGACTTGGGCCGTCTACGCACGTACGCGCACGGATCGAGCTCCCGAAGTGCTCGGGACCTGCTTCTGCATCGACTCGCGCGGCCTCTTCCTAACGGCGCGACACGTCGTCGTGGACAAGGTCGGCGACCCACTTCGGATCGAAGGACTACTTCAACCGACCCCCGTCGCGGACCGAGCGAGTGGGGCACTTCGAGTCGCCGAGGGCATCAGCGTCGATCAGCTGTGGGAAGCCTCAGATGTCGCGCTCCTGCGAGCTGACCTGAGCGGGAACGCGTCCAAGGAGTGGATGGCGGACGGGTTGTCGTCCCTGCGACTGGCCAGTTCGACTCCTGATGACGGAGCGCCCGTGTACTCCTATGGGTTTCCGCTCCCGCGCGAGGTCTACACGGTCGACTACGGGATTGCGGCGATTGCGTGGCCGGCCCTGAGCCCCCGCCTGGTATCGGCCACTCTCGCTGGCCAGGAGTACGTCGTCGGAGGCGACCCTGGCCAGGCGCGAAAAGACCTTCTCCTCATCGACAAGGCATTCGACTACGGGCACAGCGGCGCCGCGCTCGTGTCGGTGGATACAGGGGAGGCCCTTGGGGTCGCAATCGAGTTCGAGCCAACCACGATCGAACAGGGCGACGGGCGGGGGCTCTGGATTCCGTCCAACTTCGGGGTCGTCTCGTCGATGTCGAATGTCATCCAGGACATTGCATCGCTTCTCGACTAGAGCTCGGCGATAGTCCGCGGGGCGGTAGGCGACGATTGACAGGAAACCGTCCCTTCGAGATCGGCGATTTCCGCCGGCTTGTGTCAAGGGACAGGTAGAACTGCCCGCCTCGGCGCGATCCTTGACAGCGACTCCGGTGAAATACACTGAATCATACACTTAATACTGGTTGATTCCCGGCCGCCCCGGCTGTACCGTCGGGTGCATGGAACTGACGATCTCCACGGGATCCCTTCGGCGGCAGGCCGGCGAGTGCCTGGCACGGGTCTCCGATGGGGACACGTTCGTCGTCCTCCGCCACGGTCGGCCGGTCGCCATCCTGCGGCCTGCAGGATCCCCGGATACCTGGCGGCGGGGGAGGGCCTCGGCAACCCTCATGTGGCGGAACCTGCGCGTTCTCATGGCCGCAGCACGCCATGAGCCCGTCCTCATCACCTGGTACGGCGCGGGGACCGCGGTCCTGGAGCCGTTGCCGTCGGGCTCCGAATCGAAGGCTGAGCCGTGATCACGAGCGAGCCGCGGACGATGGCGGTCCACGAGTTGCGTGACAAGGCGCGGTTGGCCGTCGCCTACGCCAACAAGGGAACGCCTGTGATTGTCTTTCAGCACGGCGACCCAGCCGTCGTGATCATCACGAACGAGGAGGCTCAGCGCTGGGTCGCGATCGAGCGTGCCCTATCGACGCTCCATGGGCTCGAGATCTACCCGGAGCTCGTCGGCGACACGAGCTCGCTGGCCGGCCTGGTCTCAGGCCGGGTCCAGGCGAACGCCTCGGCGGTGGTTCGGCTCGGGCGGGAGGACCGCCAGATCCTCGACATCCCGAGGACGATCGGGATCACCGAGATCCAGCGCCGAGTCAAGGCGATCATCGACGAGGTCGCCGAGGGCCGGCCGAGCGTGATCTACTCGAGCGGCGAGTACATCGCCTACCTGATCACGCCGGCCGAGTACTACCGCCTGCAGCGGCTGTCGCGTGTCGTCGCCTGGTTCCTCGCCGCCGGTCTCGACCTGGCCACGGCCGACACGCCCGAGATCGTCGCCTTCGTCAAGGCGTACCGAGAACGCGGTTCCGGCGCCGGCCAAGCGGGAGCGATGGCGGGATGAGCCGAAGCCAATTCCGTACAACCTCGGAATCTTGTACGGAATACGGGTTCCAATCGGCGACGCGAGTCGCTAGGGTCGAACCCATGCCATTCATCCATTCGAGGTACGACCGCCAAACCGACCCGTGACGGCCGTTCGGGGCTGCGGCTCTGTCCTCGTTCTCCTCCCACGCCTGGCGGTTGTACCGGGAGGGGCGCGATGACGGAGCCGCTGGTCCCGATCCCGCTGCCCGACCTGACGGTCATCGTGCAGCCGGTCGCGGCCGTCCTCGCCGCCTACGGCGCCGCCAAGATCGGGCCACCGCTCGTCCGGACCGCCAGGCAGCGCGCCTACGACGAGGCCTCGACCGCGGAGGCCGTCCGGTTGGTCATCTCCTCGCCGGCTGGACTGGCGCCCGACCCTGATCTCGCGGTCGAGCTCGTCCGGGCCTTCCACCCTCGACAGCGCCGCGGCTTCGATGGCTGGCGGGTCGGCTGGCCGTCGATCGAGCTCCAGGTCGTCCATGTCGATGGCGAGCTGCGCTGGGAAGTCGTCGCCAATCGGCAGCTCGCGACGCTCGTCGAGAACGCCCTGCGGTCGCTGTGCCCTGGGACCGTCGTCGACATCGCCGCGCCGGTCGACCGTCCGGCGGCGGCTTCGGCGGTCACACGGCTGGCGGCGTCGGCGTCGTGGCCGCTCCGGGAGGTTGACAAGCCGGAGGCTCGAGCGCTCCACCGCCTGGCCGGCGCCCTGGCATCCACGCCCCCAAACGCTGCGGTCCGCCTGCGCATCGTCGCCCGGCCCGTTCCGCCCGACGACTGGCGGAAGCTCGTGTCGCCGCCGTCGGCGAACGCAAGCCTGACGATGGGCCAGCTCATCGGCAACGCGGTCATCGACGGACTCCTGTTCCGGGACAGCGACTTCCGCGAGAAGTCCTCGGCGCCGGTCCTGTCGCCCGAGGAACGCGACGCGCAGACCCGGAAGCGCCGCGGCGTCGTCGGCTTCGACGTCGGCCTCGTCCTCGAGGTCGCCGGCGTTCCGGCCGATCAGGCGGAGGCGCTCCTGTGGCGCCTCGTCGACTTCACGCATCCGCTCGGCGACGGCCACCAAGAGCTCCGCTGGGACGTCCGACGCGGTCCGGCAGATGGGCCGCGGGCTGCCCGACTGGCGGACTGGGAGCTCGCCCAGCTCTGGTACCTGCCCGACGCGTCGTTCGACAGGGCCGGCTTCGTCCGGGACCGACCCGTCGCCGCGCCGCCGCCGACGGCGGGCTCGGGAGAGGTGGGGCTCGTCGTCGCCGAGGCCCACGGCAGACCGCTGGCGATCCCGACGCGGATCCTGCCGCGACACGTCGTCGCCCTCGGCGCGACCGGCTCGGGCAAGAGCACGCTCCTGCTCAACCTTGCCCTCGCGGCGATCGAGGCGGATATCGGCACGACCGTCATCGATCCGCACGGCGACCTGGTCAACGACGTCCTGTGCCGGGTTCCGAGGTCGGCGGCCGAGCGCATCCACGTCCTGCGGCTCGCCGATCGCGCCCACCCTCGCGGCTTCAACTTCCTCGAGCGGCGGTCGCCCGGCGACGACCAGCTCGTCGCCTCCGAGTTCGTGTACATGCTCGAGGACCTCTGGCCGCGCTTCTGCGGGCCGAAGATGCAGCACTACCTGCGCAACGGCCTGCTCACGCTGTTCGCCGACGAGCGGCCGCACACGATCCTCGAGCTGATCCGCATCGTTACCGACGACGAGTTCCGAGCCCCGTTCATCAAGCAGCTGCGCGACCCGATGGTCCGTGCCTTCTGGGAGAAGGAGTGGCCGTCGGGCGGCGAGCGCGAGCGCGACACGTCGATCAAGGCTGTACTCAACAAGCTCGGCGCGTTCGTGACGTACGACTCGATCCGCGGTGTCGTCGGCCAGGGCGTGTCGACGATCCGGCCGCGCGACCTGATGGACCGCGGCGACGTCCTGCTTGTCGACCTGTCCGGCGTCGGTGGCGACAACGCGACGCTGTTCGGGGCGATGCTGGCCAGCCGCTACTACGTCGACGCGATCGGGCGGCAGGGCCTGCCTCGCTCGGAGCGGCGGCAGCACCTGCTGCTCATCGACGAGGCGCATCGGTTCGCGACCCGCGCGATCGAGAACACGCTGGTCGAGGGTCGGAAGTTCGGCCTTGCGCTCGGGCTCGCGTCGCAGTCGCTCGGCGGGCTGGGGGAGCGCCTGAGCCGGTCGGTCCTAACGAACGCGGCGACGATCGCGTTGCTCGCGCCGGGCTCGGAGGACGTCCGGAACCTGACCCGGCTGTTCGCCCCGGTCACGTCAGAGCAGCTGACGGCGCTGCGGGCGTTCGAGGTTGTGATGCGGATGCCCGGCCGGGGCGGCCAGCCGACGGCGTACGGCGGGATTCTGCTGCCGCCCGGTCCCGCCGATCCGACGCTCGCGGCGGAGATCGTGGCGGCGAGCGACGCTCGCGACGCCCGGCCGATCGACCAGGTCCGGGCCGAGGTCTTCCGGCGGGCGGGAGGTGATGAGAAGCCGCGTCCACCCGACGCACGCGGGACGGTCAAGCGATGACGACGCAGGCCTGTCGCCAGCCTGGCGCGCCGGGTGGCGTGCGGGTGGGTCGACCCGCGTCAGGCCCGTGCCGAGCCGTCGTGCTCGCCGGCCGCTCGCGATCGACGGGACTGCTTCCATGAGCGTCGTCTTCCGCGAGAGCACCGAGCGACCGCTCCTGTCGAGCCTCGACGTCGGGCTGCTGTCCGTCCGCGATCGCGGTTGCCTCCGGCTGCTCTACCGCGCCGGCGTGGCGACCGCCGACCAGCTGGCCACGCTCGTGTTCCCGTCCCGACGGACGGCCCTCCGCCGACTCCGACGGCTCTGGCAGCTCGGCCTCCTCGAGCGCGCACCGCTCGCGCCCGAGCGCGGCGGCATCCCCGTCGCCTACCGCATCAGCCGCCGGGGGAGCAAGCGGCTCGGCTACCACGACACCCGAACCGGCGGCGTCGGTCGGGTCCGCCACAGCCTCGACATCGTCGACGCCGTCTGTGCGCTCGTCCGATCCGCTCCTGAGGCCGTCCAGGTCTGGCTCACCGAGCCGATGGTCGATCGCGAGCTCCCGCCCCACGTGCGGCCCGACAGCATCGTCGTTCTCCGGCTCGCCCGCGGCTCTGCCGTGCTCTGCCTCGAGATCGACGAGGCGACCGAGCACGCGCCGACCATTCGCGCCCGGCTCGGCGCCTACGAACGTTCGCTCGCCGGTCAGACCGGTTGGCACGTCGTCTGGGTCGTGCCGACAGTGGAGCGCCTCGGCTGGCTCCGGCGGGTCGGTCGCTGGGACGACCGGCCCGGGCTCGAGGGCTCCTCGTGGAGCGTCGTGCTCGACGAGCTCCGGGCGCTCGGTCTGCGGGCGCCGACGCATCCGATCGGCTGGAGTGGGGGAGCGGTCGCCCTGGAGGCGATCGTCACGGATCCACGCGACCGAGGGTGTGCGACGCCGGTGGCCACGCCATCCTGGGTGCGCCTTCTGGGCAGCGGCGGCGCGGAAGACGCCGACGAGGCGCTCCGGTGAGGCGCGACTCGCTGACGCCCGCCGAGCGGAGCCTCCGCGGCCGCATGGGCGCGTACGTCGTCCACGCCCGCTACGACCCGCGCCAGATCACCGCACCGGCCCGCGAGGCCTTCCTCAAGCGCTTCCTCAACGAGGTCGACCCCGACCGAGTCCTCCCCGAGCCCGAACGGCTGCGCCGGGCAGCGGCGGCTCGCAAGGCCTACTTCACCCGGCTCGCGTTCCTGGCCTCCCGCCGCCGCACCGAACGCCGCACGCGAGGCCGGGGGAGGTAGCGCCATGGAACAGTGGTGGATCCTCGAGGTCCCTGATGCGCAGACGGCCTTCGAGGCGATCGTCGTGACAGAGCTCATCCGGGCGTACGAGGTGACCGGCGTTCGGGTCGTCGCTCGAACCGAGCTCGACCTGCGAGAGCACCTCTACGTCTGCATGCGCACCAGTGGGGAGCCGAAGGTCGACGAAGCCCACGACCGCGCGCTGGAGGTGTTCTGCCACCTCGGCTATCCGACCCTGTTCAGCATGGCCGACCTGATCGATCGGGAACGCGTGCAGGCCCTCGCCACCGGCAGCCCGGCGACGATGATCGCGTACCTCATGTGGCGTTATCCAGGCCGCTATCGCGTCGACCTGCCTCTCGGCACACAAGCCATCTGGGGCGGGTGACCGAGGATGTCGTAGGGTTGGCAGGTGCAGCCCATCGGCGACACCTCGCAGGCTTCGAGCGAGGGCGTTACGCAGCCAGCCAGCGTGCTCTCGACGAGCGGAGTGCCCGCCGTCAGCGTTGCGGTGCTCCGGAGGTGGGAGGACCAGGGCCTCATCCCGACGGGTGGCCGTTCGACAGGGCTACTCCAAGCCTCCACCGCCTTCCCGCCCGTAGTGGAGGAGGAGTTGCCGGTCGTGGCCGTCGAGATCGTCGAGGCGCGTCGCAGTTGAGGCTGTTCCAGAAATCGTGCTGTTCCGCGAGGTGCGGAACGCCGGACTTCTGTGGAACGCAGGTGCGGCATGAGGAGAGCCCGCGGCCTGTTGGGACCTGGCGCCGTTCGCCGTCCGGATCGGCCAGCGGACAAGAGACTCAGCGGATCATGTGGGCGCAGTGCTCATATACGCTCGGCGCGCCCTCCTCGAACACGATCCCGCAGCGAGTGCCGGTGCCGGTGCACTGACCCGTCGGGGCTCGCCTGCGCTCACGGGGTCGCGCTCCTGATCTTGGCCGCGGCCTTGATGAGCGCATGCAGGTGGTCGAGCGCGAAGAACACCTGGGCGCTATTCGCCTCGGTGGCGTAGCCGAGCGAGCGCCCGTGGAGGACGACATGGCGGTTGAGAAGGCGGCTCGACCCCCGGAAGGTCAAGAAATCGGTCTTCGTCCAGAGGAACGTCACGGTCTGCAGCAGCGCCTCGTCCGCAGCGTCGCCGTAGGCCGATACGCCGGCCTTAACGGCGGACTTCGGGCTCGTGTCGCCGCTCTTGCCCATGAACGCCTCGATCGCGATCCCCTCGATCAGCGGAAGCAGCGTCGGAATGCTGACGCGGTATCGCCCTTCCTTATGGTCGCGCGCACCGTCGATGAGGAACCGGCGCCGATCACGGAACAGTGGCTCGCCGAGCCATTCCTCGACGAGGCCACGCGCGCGCCGCCCCTGTACCTGCCTCGCCATGTGCTGCCGCAGCGGGATCCGCTTGCCCGCGATCGCGAGCTCGCCGGCATCGACGAACTCGGACGCGGGCAGGTTTGGCGGGAACCACCAGCCGAGCTTGGCGAGGGCGGCGTCGTACTTTCGGGATCGATCGTCCCAGCCCGACAGCCGGTCGCCGAGGGTGAGCATCGACGCCCAGGCGGCGGGCATCACCGCAGGCTGCACCGCGGCGACGAGGGCCTCGAAGCGCACGCGCTCGGCGTCGTAGTAGCGGGCGATCGTCTCGGCAGCAAGGCCCTGGATCTGGCTCAACTCGTCCTGCAACCGGGCGACGCTCGACAGCGCCGTTCCCTGGGCCACGAGAGATGAAAGCTGCGGCGCCAGCTGCTCGGAGATCCTGAGGCGGTCGGCGACCAGGTCGCCGATGCGCATGCTCGCGGTGATCTGCTCGCGCCAGCGTAGCGAGGCGTGGGCGAGCTCTTGGTAACGCCGCTGTTCGCGGGCGATCCAGTCGAGGTAGGACACGGCACGATCCCCGGGGCCAGCTGCCCGCGGCGGTCCGCGGTCCAGCCGAGGCGCCCATTCTCGCTCCCATTGCCTGTACCGGGAGGATCTCGACTACAGCCCTCACCTTAGTCGAGGCGCAGCGAGCGCAGTCGCCGAGCCACGTCGGCGACGACCCGGTCGAAGGGCGACAGACGCGCGGGCTCGACCCACGCCAACATCGTGGTCTCCCAGCCGGCCTCGATCTCGCGGACGTTCAGCCGCCACAGACCGGGCCGCCACCGCTTGTGACGCGTGAGGGCGAGCTTGGCGTCGACGGCTTGACGAAGCTCGGCGGGATCCAGGTGCCAGCCAGACTCGGTCAGGTAGAGATGGAGGTCGAACAGGTCGCGCGGCTGCGCACGCTGCACGAGCGCCCGTAGCTTCTCGGCGACGAGCTCCACCTGGGCCACCGCGGGAACGGTGAAGGGCTGGAGGCCGAGGTCGGAGACGTCGAAGAAGGCGTCACGGACCGCGAACACGAGGTCCTCGCGGACGCTGACCTCGAGCTTCGCCGTCCCCGCGTCGGTCAGCGAGCCGAACCGGAAGTGGATGATCAGTCCGCCGAGGGTCCGATCGGGTTCGCCATCGAGCCGGACGCCGAACTCTCGGCCAGCGCGGCGCAAGTCCGCGACCACGCGATCGGGGTCGATGCGGCGGCCATGCCCCGTCGTCGCGTCGATATCGGCCGACGATCGCGCCGACCGGAGCTCCCCGGCCATCAGGATGCCGCCCTTGAGGGCGATCTCGTGGACGAAGCTCCGATCATCGGCCGCAAGGCGCTCGAGGATTGCGAGCAGGACGAAGCAGGCTTCCTCGTTCTGGTAGCGCCGCATCGCGGCGGCATCGGACCGGTCGCGCGCCGTGCGATAGTCGTTGGCGATCGCCTGGCGGTCGCGCGCGTCAGCCATACACGCGCCAGCGCGTCGAATACGGACCGCGGGAGCGGTTCTGCGGGCGGAGCAGGACCGCCCGGACGGGCCGCAGGCCGGCGAGTCCCGACGGCAGTGGCCGTTGCGCCTCCTCGAGGAGGTAACCGAGTCGCTGAGCGGCCGCGGTCGTTCGAGCGAGCGCCCCGTCTGCGGTCCGCTCTATCTCGTCATCAGAGAAGGCGGCGAGGACCTCAGGCATGAGGTCGCCGTAGATCATCCAGCGAGGCTCGGCGAGCGCGTCGACTGCGGCTTGCTCGCGAGACGCGACACGGATGCTTAGGCCATCAACCGTCGTCTGATAGGCGTCCGCGTTGCGGATCCTCTTCTCATCGAGGGTCACCGGCCTGAGGGTCGTGGCTGGGTCGATGGCAAACGAGCGGCGAACGCGCGGCAGGACGACCGTGATCGTCACGATCGGCTGGTCGATCAGACCGTGGTAAGCGAGGGCCGCATCCGTCGTGACGTAGTGGGTGACCCCGGCAAAGATGCCGCTGGCGACGGCAATCGCGGGGGTCTGGCGGGCTGGATCTCGGACTACGTAGAGGCCGGCCCGGATCCGTCGGATGTGGCCCGCCTTGACGAGTCTCCGTAAGCAAACGTTCGGGTCGTAGCCGGTCGGCATGACCTCGTCGCGAGCACGCTGAAACGCCGCCGAGCGGACGTCCAGTACGGCGATGCGATTGCGGAGGTACCAGTCAGGAAGGTCGGCGCAACTCATTGGTTTGGTGTCGTCTGTGAACCGAGACCGTACTCAAGTGTACGGTGTGAGTCAATGGACGACACCAATCCGCGCCCCAACCGCTTGACATCCCACCGTACGCTCGGGGACGCAGTCTGCGCAACGCGCACTCGGCGGCCGACGGCCGCCGAGTGCGCGCGTACAGTGGGTGAGGGCGTCGCACCCACAATCCTCGGGGTGCATGAGTGACCTACTCGCGCTTCTACCTTTGCGACCTCCAGGTCCACACGCCGGCGGACCACCAACAGCGATACGGGAACGTTGGCGGCCGCGCCCCAAACTCCGCCTTCGCCGAGACTCTGATGCGGGCACACGCCGAAGCTGGCGTGTCGGCTATCGCGGTCACCGATCACAATCGCGTGGACTGGTACCCAGCGCTCCGACTCGCCGGTGAGCCGCTAGGTGTCACCGTCTTCCCAGGGCTCGAATTCAGTGTCAATGGGTGTCATCTCATCGCGTTGTGGGATTGCACGGACGCTGGGTACCGGCTGGCACAGCGCTTCCTGGGAACCCTCTTCCCGCCGGGCGTCGATCCCGTCTCAGACACGGGGCCACGCGTGGTCACACGAGGGCAGGTCCTAGAGCTCGCCGAAGACGTTGTGGAGCACAAGGGGCTTGTCCTGGCGCCGCACGCCACCATGAAGACCAACGGCGTATTCGCAAAGGGCGTGTGCTCGAACAGTTCGGACGTCGCGCAAAGCGAATACGTCGCGGCCTTCGATGTCTGCGGCAACAAGGGTGCAGATGTCCTCAAGAATCCTCGGGCTCAGTTTCGGGATGGTCCACCGCGCTGGTTCATCTCGGGGGATACACGTTCGCTGGACGACGTAGGCAAGCGAGCTCTCTACCTGAAGCTCGGCGCCACGCCTACTCTCGAAGGGCTACGCCAGGCGTTCCTCGCGCCTGCGACGCGGGTGCGCTTTCCCAGCGCAATCCAGGGCGATTGGGGCCATGTCGCGGGTGTTCAGTTCCTCGAGGAACCATCGCCGACGTGGACCAGGCTCACCACGGTTCACGTGCAGGGTGGCCTACACGACACTTTCGAAGCCCAGTTCGGTCCCGGCTTGAACGCCATCATCGGCGGGAAGGGTACGGGCAAGTCGGCGCTGATCGAGATCCTCCGCTACGTCGCGGACGCCGGCAGGCCGACCATCCAAGAACTCGAGCGCAATCGCATGCGCAACTTCGGGGCGAACGCCGATGCCAGTCTCATGTTCAGCGATGCGACCGGGGAGGCGTACGAGGTGCGGAGGAGCGGTGGCGGTGAGCCGGCTAAGCTCCTGAGAGGAGGGCGGACGACTGACGTTGCGGTGGGTCGACGCCTGTCGCTGACTGTCTTCGGTCAACGCGAGCTCCAGGGCCTCGCCGATCGGCCAGGTGATCTGCGGTCATTCGTTGCCTCCAACCTGGGTGAGCCGTGGCATGAGGCGGATCAGACGGGCTCGAGCGTGCTTGAGGAGCTTCATCGCCTCGATGGGCAGCTGACGACCGTCGAGCGACGGCTGGGCCAGCTGGCGGAGAGCGCGTCAGAGCAAGCAGACCTCAGTGAGCGGCTAGAGCGAGCGAAGGCCGCCGGCGTGGAAGAGCTGCTGCAGAGGTCGAAGGCCCTGGAGAAGGCGAAGCGTGGGGTCGTCGCCGCGCTCGCGTGGCCGGACAAGGTCGCCGACAAGGCGTCGGACTTGCGAGGAGCCCTTCCGGCCCCCACCGTCCCTGACCTCACGTCGACGCGCGAGGCAGTGATCGAGGTGCTGCGTGTCCTCGCAGAGACAACGGAGTCGGCGGCGGCCGACGTGGATGACGCTGTCACCGCGGCGAAGGCGGCGCTGGGTGCCCACAAGGCCACGTGGCAAACGGAATACGAGGCCGATCGTCGCGGGATCGAGCGCGGCCTCGCCGACGCTGGAGTGCCAGCGCCGAATCAATACTCGGAGCTTCAAGAGCGGCTCGCTGAGCTTGATGAAGCCCTCGCGGACTATCCAACGCTCAAGGCGCGCGCGGCTGAGCTCGAAGCGTCCAGGGCAGAAGAGCTGCGCAAGCTCGGCGAAGTCCGGCGCCGCAAGTCGAGGATGATCGAGACGGCGGCTCGGGAGCTGAGCGCCAAGGTGGGTCCGCGAGTTCGCCTCGTGATTGACGCGCTGGGTGATCGATCTCAGTTTCGGGCGGCGCTCGAAGAGGCGCTCAAGGGGCAGTCCGTTCGCGGTGATCAGCTCGATCGGTTGGCTGCCGAGGTACCTGTGAAGGTCACGCAGGCGGCCCGGTCTGGACAGGCACAGGTCGAGGCTCTCGGGGTCAGCAGCACCACTGCTTCGAAACTCGTCGCAGTTGCGGCGACGACGCTGCGGACACTCGAGGAGGTCGACACACCGGACAGGATCGATGTCGAGATCGACCTGGCGTCGGGCGGCAGTCCCGACTGGCGGCCGATAACCGACCTATCCCCAGGCCAGCGAGCAACCGCGCTCCTTGCTCTCGCTCTCGCGAGCGGGACGAGCCCACTTCTCATCGATCAGCCAGAGGACGACCTCGACAACCGGTTCATCTTCGAGCAGGTGGTGAAGTTACTCGCGCGTGTCTGCGAGGGGCGACAGGTGATCGTCGCAACGCACAACGCCAACATCCCCATCCTCGGCGATGCCGAGATGGTGATCGCGTTCGACGCCACTGCCGACCGTGCTCGAGTGTTGGCATCCGGTGGCCTTGAGGATGCCGCCGTCGCCGCAGTAGCGCGCGAGATCCTCGAGGGCGGCGATGAAGCGTTCAGAGCACGGCAGCGTCGGTATCTCGCCGCTCCTTGATGTCGCGCGCCGAGCGAACGCCATCAATGACCTCCCCCCAGTTCGCGCAGCCCCTCGCAGACTCCCCGGCATTCGATGCATCGAGCTGGCCCGCCAGGTTGCCAGCCGGGGGGCTGCGTCGAGCGCACAAGCGAGAGATCGCGGGGTCGACCCAAGATGCGCGCGTCGGGTGTAGCCGGTCTTGCGACGAGGGCGATCCCCTCGACGCGCTTGATCTCGGTGATGATTCGGTGGCAGCTGGCGGAATACGTCTCGCCCCGCGCATGAGCGCAGTCCTCGCTGCCGCAGACGTTGCACTCGGGGTCCTTCGCGCAGACGACGTCGTAGACACGCCCGACGATGTGTTCGCAGGCGGTCGCATCTTGACCACACACGGAGCACACGACGAGCCCCACGACCATCTCGGGGCTGAAGCCAAACCGCAGGTGTGCGAGCGAGACCGGGCATTGCTGTTCATAACCGCGGTCTGTTCTGGCGTAGGTGCAGCGGAAGGTCTCCATGACCCACCGACCGGCGTCGTGAAGCTTGGCATGGGCGGCCTCGCAGTCATCCGTGTCTTCGAGCCAGTTCATCGCTGACCAATACGCCGATAGCGCCTCCCGGGCCTGGTGCTCGCCGGCGTCCGACGCGCCCTCGAGCAGCTGCAGCCTCGACTGCGACATCAGGAGGTTTCCGCGGCGGAGATGCTCGGTGCCTGATTCGCGACCAGCCACCTCGTCTACCTGCGTCTCCACTCGCGCAGCGCCTTCACCACTTGCTCGGCGTCGCCGTCTGCCTCGAAGGTCTTCGCCGTCTCGCTCTCGACAATCCTCACGTTGAGGCGGCGCACGTCGCGACCATTCAGGTATCGAACGATTGCCTCCACCAGTAGGCCGGCCACTGCGCTCGTGACGAACGGCACGACGATCGTGCCGAGGAATACCTCGATGGACTTGAGGTCCAAATACTCGCGCTCGGCCGTGGCCCACTCGACGCGCCCCCCACACTCGCGCAAGACCTTTGCGAAATCCGCGGCGTCGATGGAGTACACCAATTGGTCGGGTCGATTGACTCCCGGCGCGAGGAGGATCGTCCCGGTGCTCGCCTTGTCAAAGTGGGACCGCTGCGACTCGGTCGCTTCACTCTCGTAGAAGACACCGTCCGCGTCGTCCATAACCACCCTCCGATCACCATGGTGTTCGCCCTGGGGCAGTCGGATTACAGCCGATCGCCTGGGCTGAGCCGCTTGTAGGCCTCGCGGGCACGCTCGTCGGCGGCCGAGGCGCCGTAGCGGGCGAGCATTTGGCGGCTCTTCCAGCCCGCCAGGCGCATCAGGTCGCCCTCCGTGCCGCCGGACGCGAGCCACTGGTGGGCGTAGGTGTGGCGGAACTGATGAGGATGGATGTCCGGAAGCCCTGCCTGCCGTCCGCGGCGCTTGACCGCCTGCTCGACGCCGGTCTCGGTCAGCCGGCCGCGCTTGCCGAGCCAGAGCCACGGCTCGGAGGCGTCGGGACGCTTCCCCCGCGACCGCAGATACCGGTCGAGCGCCTGGCCGGTCTTGTGGCCGAACGGGCAGGACCGCGGTCGACGGCCCTTGCCGAGGACGACTGCCGCCTCTTCGTCCAGGTTGACGTCCTCGAGCTTCAGGCCGGCCAGCTCGCCGCGGCGCATCCCGGTGTCGACGAATAGCCGGATCATCGCGTTGTCGCGGCGGTCCTCGAAGTCGGTCCCGGCACAGGCGTCGAGCAGCTTCCGCAGCTCGGCCTCGCGCAGGACGGGTGGGGGAGTCTCGGGCACGTGGGGCGGCCGCATCGTCGCCATCGGGCTCGCGGCGATCTCGTCCTCGGCCGCCAACCACTTGAAGAACTGCTGGAGCGAGCGGAACCGTTGGGACAGGGTCGCCGGGCGCATCCCGGCATCGGAGCGCTCGACGAGGAAGGCCTCGACGTCCTCGCGCCGGACGTCGGCGACCCGGCGCGGCCGCCGGCGGCGCGGCTCGGCCAGGAACCCCTCGAACTGTTCGACCGCCTTCGCGTACGTCACGATGGTCGAGGGCGCCTTGTTCTCGGCCCGCAGGTGGCGGGTGAACGAGGCCAGGTTGTCCAGAATGTCCGGCTCGGCTATAGAATCAGACCGAGCCCGACCGCGGGCGCTAGAGCTCATAACTATCGCCGACCGTGCTTGAGACCATGGTCACAGTTATAGGCTCAAAAACGGCAGCGGTCAAGCTCCGCGCCAGTTATGGACTGTAACTGAGCGTGAATCCGTGGCGGAGTAGCTCAGTGGTAGAGCAGGGGACTCATAAGCCCTTGGTCGGTGGTTCGAATCCGCCCTCCGCTACCATCGCCCGATCCCGATGGCCGGCAGGCGCCGGCCATCGTCGCGCTCAGCG
>JAKAMV010000060.1 GCA_021812735.1 Chloroflexota bacterium
GACGCGGGTGCCGATCTCGGTGACCCGGACCCCGTCGGCCCGTGCCACCACCAGCAGGGCCCGCCACTGGGGCAGCGTCAGCTCGGCGGCCGGGGCGAACTCGGCAAGCGCCACCGTGGTCATCCCGACCGCCCCCACCACCAGGCGCTC
This sequence comes from Chloroflexota bacterium, assembly GCA_021812735.1. The sequence continues at coordinate 151 of JAKAMV010000060.1, forward strand.
CAGCGCCTCGACCAGTCGCGGATCCGCCATGTTCCCTCCAGCCAGAGTGGCGCACGTGTTGTCGTACGACAACGATACCCGGTGACGGGACGGCCGGGGTTGGCTGGCCTCGGTCTGGCCAGGCTTCACACCCCCGAGGTGGGGGGAGGCACACGCCCGACGCAGTAGACATACGGCAACTATTGTTTCTTATACACTAACGATCCGGGCACCACGGCAGCCCGGCGTTGGTTGTCGTGGCCATGGTCTGATGCGGAGGATGGCTACCTGTGGAGGCCACCGACTCGCACGCGCCGGTCGCCCCCTCGGAGGACGCCCTCGAGCAGCGCGAGGCCACGGCCGGCGAGCGCCAACTGGGCGACTTCACGATGGCGCTCGAGGATCTGCGGCTCATCCCCCTCGCCCTGGCGATCGGCGTCATCGCGTCGGCCGTCGCGCTCGTCCTGCTCGACCTCATCGGGCTCATCACCAACCTCCTGTACTACGGGCGGCTGGACGCCAGCCTCACCTCGCCGGCACAGAACCGGCTCGGACTGCTGTCGGTGGCGATCCCCATCGCCGGCGGCCTGGTGGTGGGAGTCATGGCTCGCTTCGGCTCCGAGCGGATCCGCGGCCACGGCATTCCCGAGGCGATGGAGACGATCCTGGTCGGAGGGAGCCGGATCGAGCCACGCCTGGCGATCCTCAAGCCGATCTCGAGCGCGATCAGCATCGGGACCGGCGGGCCGTTCGGGGCGGAAGGCCCGATCATCCTGACCGGGGGTGCGTTCGGGTCGCTGGTCGCACAGTTCTTCGCGCTGAGCGCGGCGGAGCGCAAGACGCTGCTCGTCGCGGGTGCCGCGGCCGGCATGACCGCGGTCTTCGGCACGCCGATCGCGGCGACGATGCTCGCGGTCGAACTCCTGCTCTTCGAATGGAAGCCGCGCTCGCTCATCCCCGTCGCGGCGGCCTCGGCCCTGGCGGCGGCAATCCGGATCGCGTTCGCGAACGCCGGGCTGGTCAGCGCCGTGCCGCTGTTCCCCGTGCCGGCGCACGCCATCCTCGACGACGCCGGGCTGCTGAGCGCGCTCGCCGTGGGGATCGCCGGCGGCCTGGCAGCGTGGCTGCTGACCGCCTGCGTCTACGGCGCGGAGGACGGCTTCACGTGGGTCTTCGCGCGCGTCCGTGTCCACTGGATGTGGTGGCCGGCCATCGGGGGGCTCATCGTGGGGATCGGTGGTCTCGTGGACCCGCGCGCACTGGGCGTGGGGTACGAGTCCATCCACGCCGAGCTGGCGGGCCAGATCTCCCCGGCGGGGCTCGTCACGCTGTTCGGGGTGAAGCTCGTGATCTGGGCGCTGGCGCTCGGCTCGGGCACGAGCGGAGGCATCCTGGCGCCGCTCCTGCTGATGGGCGGCGCCATCGGCGGTGTCATGTCGCCGGTCCTGCCGGGCGGATCGGAGGCGACGTGGTGCCTGATCGGCATGGCCGCAGCGCTTGCCGGCGTGACTCGATCGCCGTTCACCGGCGTGATCTTCGCCCTCGAGCTCACCCACGACCAGAACTCGCTCCTGCCGCTCCTCATCGCCTGCATCGCCGCGGATGCCATCAGCATCCTCGCGCTCAAACGCTCGATCCTCACCGAGAAGGTCGCGCGCCGGGGCTTCCACGTCATGCGCGAGTACGCGGTCGATCCCCTGGAGGCACTCTTCGTGCGCGATGTCATGCGGACCGACGTCGTATCGCTCGAGGCGACACGGCCGCTTGCGGAGCTCGGGGCGCTGCTGGTTGACACGAAGCATGACGGCCAGCGCCTGTTCCCGGTGATCGGCCCCGATCGCGCCCTGCTCGGCGTCCTGGGCCGTCGGGAGCTGGCGCAGGCGCTCGAGGCTGCCGCGGACCCGGCGCTGCGGGCCGCCGCCCTGGCGCAGCGACTGATGGCCGTCGCGTATCCCGACGACACGCTGCGCCAGGCCGCGGACGAGATGGCCGGCAGCCGAGTAGGGGTCATGCCGGTCGTCGATCGGCAGCATCCGACGACGCTTCTCGGTCTGATCAGCACCTACGACCTGTTTCGTGCCCGCACCCGGCTCCTCGAGGAGGAGCGGCACCGCGCGCACATGCTCCGGCTGCGCTTCGTGCCGGGGTTGCGACCGCGTGGCGCGGTTGCGGGACCGGCACCGGGGCAGCAAGGCGGGCCTGACCGATCGGCATGATGTCCGCCCAGCTGTCGTGGCCGCCATCCGGCCGTACCGCCCGAGGGACGAAGATGGAACTGCTGCCCTTCGACCGCGACCTGCCCTGCCCGGCCTGCGGCATCCGCCTGGAGATCATCCGCGTGTGTGGCGAGCCGCACCCCGATCTCGTGTACGTGAGCGGCCAGGACGCGCCGCTCGAGCACCTCCATGTGGCGTGCCCGGGATGTCGATGGTCGGCATACATGCAGACCGCGACACAGGCGGAACCGCCCATCACGCCGCCCGGCGGCTCCGCCTCAGCGGATCGCTGACGCGTGGCCGATGGCGCAGCGCCTCGGCGCCGATCGACCCGGCCGGTGCGGGCGATCGATTGCTCGCGCGTCAGAACCGCACGACGAACGCCACCACCAGGATCGCCGTCGAGGCAGCGATCTCCACGAGCCCCAGGTGAATCGGCCGCAGGCGACGCGGCCCACCGTCCAGGCGCGACTGGAGCACCGGCAGCGCCGCGGCGCGAACCAGCAGTCCGAGCGCCAGCACCGCGTAGACCCAGGGCAGCACCCACGCTTCGAGCGCCAGTGCTCCGGCGTGGTAGCCGATCGAGGCGGCGATGAACCCGCGGTTGCCCCGTTCGCGGATCATCGAGCGGACCATGAGGAGCGAACCCACGAGATACAGGCCGGCCACCAGGGTCGCCCGCGCGACCGGGGGCCAGGCCACGGGGCCGGCCACCACGGCCGCCACCGGGACGAGCACCATGGATTCCGCCACCTGGGCGAGGCTCGCGACCAGGCTCCGCGGATGGCCCACGAGCGTCACGCCGAGCGCCACCGCGGCCGCCGCACCCACGACCGCGGCCGCCGCCGTCAGGGCAGGGAAGAGCAGCAGCAGCAGGCTCCCGGACCCGAGGAAGAGCGCGCCGAACACCACGGCCGGTGCGACGTACGCCGACCGGCGGGCCCGGGTCCAGTCGAGCGCGGCGCTCGAGGCCAGGTAGCCGCTGACGGCGGTCACCGCGAGCACCGCCTGCCAGGGGCTCGGGCGGCTGGCGGCGATCCCCAGCAGGAACGGGACGGCCAGCATCGCCCAGGCACCGTGCTGCCGGGGCAGCCATTGAGCCCGCTCACGACGGCCGGCGCGGGCGGGCAGCACCGTGGCGTTCACGTCCGGGCGCCCCTGATCGCGCGTGCCATGCCGGGCTCCGGGCTCCCCTCCGGCGCGTCGCCGGGTTCCCGGGCCACGGCCGACGACGACGACTGTGGGCCGCGCGCCAGTGATCGGCGGCCCGTGACCGCGGCCATGGCCGAGGATCCCACGAAGACCAGCAGGGCCAGCTCGTTGAGCACCCCACCCAGCTGCCAGCCGGTCCGGCTGCCCAGCAGGTCGCCGGCCCCCAGGCGGAGCACGAGCCCCACCTGGAGCAGCACCAGGTGCCCGTAGAACCGCGATCGGTAGGACAGTGCCAGGCGCAGCACGGCCGGGAGGATCACCATGGCGTGGCCGAACACCAGCGAGATGACGAAGCCGAGGAAGATCGCGTGGATGCGGGCGTCATAGGCTAGGCCACCTGCCGCGCCGCCCAGCGCCCAGATCAGCCCGCCCACGCCGAGCCACGCGAACCCGCTCAACAGGCAGATGGCGATGAACCGGGTGACACCCCGCGCGCGCACCGTCCGACGGGCGATATCGTTGGCGCCCAGCCAGAGGGCCGTTCCGACGAACCCGAGTCCCACGAGACGGGTGCCCAGGTCGAGTGACGCCACGGACACGATCGTCCCGAGCGCGATCGTCGTCACCAGGACGATGAACGCCTGCCCGGCACGAGGGGTCCTCCCGGCGAGTCGCGAGAGCTCCAGGCGCTCGCCGACGACCGTGAGCACCAGGAAGGCGGCGAGCCAGGGCACCAGGGCGGGCACGTCGAGGCCACCGAGCCACAGGATGGCGGCCCCGACCCAGGCGGCCGCGCCGATGGCCTGCGTGCCCACGTGGAGGAGCGGCTCGGCACGGAAGAGCACCAGGTACACCGCGACCAGGAGCACGGCGGCCAGGCCGAGGAGCGCTTGGCCGATGCCCTCCGGCATGCCCGTCACGATCGCCACCACGCCGAAGCCGGCGCTCATGGGCGCACCGTAGCCCCAGGGACGACCGAGCGCCACGGCCCGCTCGAGAGCGATCAGCGTGCCCAGGAAGCCCAGGGCCATGAGCGGTCCGTGGTTCACCGCCAGCTGGATCGGTGGCGCGGCCTGGGGGAATCCCAGCAGGAGGAGCGCGCCCCACAGTCCGCCCACGAGCGCGACGAAGCCGAGGACCAAGGGGACGGCTCGCCCCACGGCCGCCTCTGGCTGTCGCGACCCGCTCACCCCCTCCACCCGAGCATGAGCCGGGCCTGGAGGCTCATCCGCTCCGGCGACCAGGGAGGCTCGTGGGTCAGCTCCACCTCCACGTCACGAATGCCCGGGTAACCTTGCAGCGCCTCGTGGACCGCATCGACCAGGTAGTCGCCGATGGGACAGGCCACGGTCGTCGTGGTCAGGCGCACCCGCACGATACCCTCCTCGATCCGCACGCCATACACGAGGCCCAGGTCGACGATGCCGACGCCGAGTTCGGGGTCGATCACCGCGCGCAGGCGCCCGAGGATGTCCCGGTCCGCGACCACCGGCACCGACTCGGGCTGCCCGTGACGCTGCCCGACCGGCGGCGGCGCGCCCCCTTCCTCACGCGCCGCGGCGTTCACGGAGGCGCCCGCCGCAGCCCGATCTCTGCGCCGCCATCAACGACGGCCGTCACCGGCCAGGCGCCGCAGCAGCACGACCCATTCCCGCGGCCCCTCGATCTCGGGCTCCCAGGCGACGGCGCCCGGCCGCTCGGCCTGCAGCAGGTAGAAGAGGGGCTTCGGCTCGTGGTCCACGTGCAGCCGCAGCGCCTCGCCCGGCGAGAGCGCGTCCACGGCGCCCAGGATCGTTTCGTGGCGCACGCGCACGTCGATCTCCGCGGCGCGGATCTCGCGTACGACGACTGGGTCGGGTCCGCGCGGGATCAGGGCACGCTGCGGCTCGGTCATGTCGGTCTTCCCTCCTCCAGGATCACCTGGAACGAACACTCGATGGCCAGTTCGGGACAGGCTTCCTCGCACGTTCCACAGCGGGTGCAGCGCACATCGTCGACCCAGACCACCGCGGGCCGGCCGGAGAGGTCCGGTGCGAGTCCGATGGCCTGCTCCGGGCAGGCGACCACGCACGCGCCGCAGAGCACGCAGCGGGCCAGATCGACCCGCGGAGGCGGGCCGAGCGGGGCCTGGTTGGCTGGCTCGAGCGCGATCGATACCATGGGCGCCAGCGTGGTGCACGATCCGGCCAGCCCGCTGTGACTTCGGTGCGAAGGGCGGCGATCAATCCCGGCTGGCGAGCCCGTCCCGGTCGAGCAGCACGATCCGGCCCCGCGCGATCCGGATGAGCCCCTCCCGCTCGAGCTGGCGCAGCGTGCGGGCCACGACCTCGCGGCTCGATCCCACCATCTCCGCGATCTCCCGCTGGGTGAGCGGCAGGCCGCCGGATCCCGCCCCGACGCCGGCGTGCGGCTCGACCGCCTGCAGGAGCACCCGCCCCACGCGGCTTGCCACCTGGCGGAACGAGAGGTCTTCCACCAGGGCGATGGTCTGGCGCAGGCGAAAGGCGAAGCTGGCCGAGGCGGCGATCGCCAGGCCGGGGACCTCCCGGAGGATCTCGTCGCGCTGCGCCACGGGCAGGACCAGCACGACGGACTCCTCGACGGCCTGCGCACTCGCTGGCTCGGGCCCGCGATCGAAGAAGGGCACCTCGTTGAACGAGGCCCCCGGCCGGATCACCTGCAGCGTCTGCTCCCGACCGTCCTCGTCGGCGGCGTACAGCCGGACCGCACCGGATTCGAGAAAGCAGATCCCGCTCGGGGGATCACCCTGCGAGAAGAGGATCTCGCCTGAGGCCAGCCGACGCGGTCGCAGGAACCGCTCGAGCGCCTCCCGCAACGGTGCCGGGAGGACGTGGTCGAGGTTCGGCTGAATGCCACCACGCGGGACGACCCCGGGCGTGGTGGTTGGCAGCGGCAACTCGTTCGGCGGCACGAGCGGACGGATCGAGCCGCCACGGGTGGGCGCCGCGTGGACGGCCGTCGCGTGGCCTGGGGCGACCGGCACCGGGGTGCGGTACAAGCGGCGGCGCCGATCGGTCGAATCGGGCGCGGCCGACGCCAGCCCGGCAGCGGCCAGCTGTGCCAAGTGGTAAGAGACGAGCGAACGTCCCAGGCCGAGCTGGGCTGCCAGCTCGCCGGCCGTCGTTCCGAGCACCCCCGCGGCCGCCAGGGCCGCCAGCACCCGGCGCCGGTTGGGGTCGGCCAGCGCGGCATACCGGTCAATGGTCACTGGCGAATGCTACCGGCCGTTCTGGAAATGAGTTATTGCGCGAATCGTTGGGATATGCACATGCTGACCTGCGAGTTCGAGGGGGTCAGGCACATGCAGCGAGCGGTCACCTGATGAGCGTTGCCCGGCTGCCGGAGCTGCCCACGGACACACGGCACATCGGCATGGCTGACACGTACGGTCGGGTGCGGGGGTATCCCGTGGGTGCGGTCCGGAACCTGCTGCTGACCGCGCTGCCGCCTGCCAGCCTGGAGATGCTGTCCGCGCACGCTCAGCAGGTGACGCTGCCGCGCGGGTGGGTCGTGGCGCGCGCGGACCGGCCGATCGAGGCCGTCTTCTTCCCCGAGACGGGCGTGTTTGCGGAGATCGTCCATCTTGCCGACGGCACGGCGGTCGAGGTGAACCTCGCCGGGTACGAGGGGATGACGGGCCTGGCCGTGCACCTGGGGTCTCGTCAGTCGCCGCTCGAGGTGTCGACTGTGGTTGCAGGACGGTTCCTGCGCGTGGCGGCCGACGTGTTCGTCGGGCTGGCCGAGCATGATCGGTGGCTGACCGCCCGGCTACAGCTCTATGCCCAGGCGGTGTTGACGGTGCGCGCCTGTTCGATCGGTTGTGACCGTCTGCATCCGCTCCACGCGCGGCTGGCCCGCTGGCTGCTCAAGCTGCACGACCGGGTCAGCGGCGATGAACTGCCGGTCACGCACGATGTGCTCGCACTGATGCTGGGCGCGACCCGGCCAAGCGTCACGATGGGCGCGCTCGCCCTGCAGCACGCCGGATTCATCGACTACCACCGCGGCCGCATACGCATGTTGAATCGCCCCGGGCTGGAGTCCGTGACCTGCGAGTGCTACTGGACGGTACGCCGGGAACTGGACCGGTTGCTGAACGGAGCCGGTGGATAGGCGCGCGGCGGCGCGCGGCTAGCGCCACTCCTGGGGGTGCTCGGCGCGGTCCTGCTCCGCCGCCCGGTTGATGTTGGCGAGGACCTGGGCAACCGAGGTGCCGTCTGCCTCCGCCATCCGCTTGAGGTCCTCGACCACGAGATGGGGATCGGCGTGGTCCGGATCCCCGTGCGCCACGCCGCAGCCACAGTCCATGCACATGACCCGATCCTCCTACCACGAGCGCCAACGGCTCGACCGTGCCACACGACCCCCCACGTGTCGGTTCGCCAGCGGACGGATCGCTGTCAGGCAGCCCGGGGGTGGCGAGTCTGCCCGGTGGGCCGGTCGGCTGGCGCCAGGCCACGGCGACTGCGATGTCGGCGTGGGGGAGCGGCGGGTGCAGATACGGTGAAGGACACCGGACGGCGCGAGATGCGTGCTACGGTTTGCTGGACGCCAGGACCCGCGCCGGCTCGAGGGCCTGCCGCGCGGGCGGCCGGCCCTTTCCGCTCATACCGGAGGCTGCACATGCGCCAGCATCACGTGCCCGCCGAACTGGACGGCCCGGCAGACCGCCGACCGGATGCCGCAGAGACCCCGGCACAGGCGCCGCGCGCCGATGCCGCGCTCGCCGGACGCCTTGCTGATCCGCGCCACGCGGTGCGCGTCGAGATCCGCCACCATCGCCACGAGGACCACCCGGGCTTGGACATTCCCCAGATCCCCGAGGACCTGTACCCTCCGCGAGCAGCGGCCCTGCTGGGACAGGACCTTGGCCACCGGCCCCTCTGCGCGATCGTCGAGGCGCTCCGGCCCGGCGAGACCGCCCGGGTGCGATCGGATCACGAGGTCGGTCCGCTGTGCCACGCCATCGACCATCACTGCGCCGAACGGGTGGCGTGGGAGCTGGAACAGGCAGGGCCCGAGGAATGGACGGTGCTGCTGCACCGGCGCTGACCTCCACCCGCTGCCCCTGGCTTGGCACGGATTCGCAGAGGTCGACCCGTCAATGACGCTTGACGGATCGACCGCGGAGCTTAGGTGAGCTCGATCGCGTTGCGCAAGGCGCCGTCATCCAGCTGGACAAGGACGTCGGCCGGTGCGGCGGACAGACGCCGCGCCAGGGACGCGAGGAGTGCCTCGAGGGCCGTCTGCGCCGCCTCGTTCGCGGCTTCGTCGACGACCGCGGCCAGCCAGCTCGCGCACCCGACGGCGCGACCAGGCGCCCCAAGCGAGCCGAGCAGGTCGATGGCGATGTGTCGCTCGTCATCGCGCATGCGTCCAAGGGCCCGCACTCGTGCCGCGCGTGCCCCGAGCTGCGCTGCCGCCGCGGCACGCCCCAACGGTTGCCCGCACTCGAGACATGGACACGCCGGCTCGCCGATCCGGTCGATCGGGCCGCGCGTCCCGCGTGCTGGATGACGCCTCGCCCAGCGTTCGATCGCCTCCCCACTCACGTACCACTTCTGGCCGATCCTGCGGCCGTAGCACTCGCCGTGCGCGAGATGCCTGCGCAGCGTCGCCGGCGCGACCCCGACGTGCTGGCAGGCGGCGGCGAGCGGCATCAGGCCGGTCAGCTGCAGGAACGCCTCGTCTTCCTCGGCCTGGGCCGCCACCGGCGGTCGAGGAGTCACGGGCGACCGATGGGCCGCAGGCCGTTCGGGCCGGCCAGGCCACTTCACCACCTTCTCGTCGGGAGCTGCATGTTCCATATCTGTCACCTCCTCGCGCTCGCCGCCAGCGGGCGGTGGCTGCGCCATCGCCGTGGTGCGCAGCATCGTGGCGCCAGCTGCTCCTGCGCGGCCATGACTTCACTCCACCCTGGCTCGGCGGCGTGTGGAGCCGTCGCGACCCGACCGAAGTCACCGCGCCGGCCGCCGGAGCAGGCCCATGCTGCAGCAATGAGATCGGCCTGAACGGGACCACGACGGAGCCCGGCCCGGACGCTCAGCAAGGCGCGGACGCGCGAAGGAGCATGACCATGGACCGCCTCACCCAGCCGCTGCGCGATGAGCATGCCAGCCTGCGCCCCCAGGTTGACGCGCTGCGGGAGATCGCGGATCTCGCCGAGCAGCTGCCACCGACCGAGCTCGCGGCCCGCCTGGCCGCCGCGACCGCCTTCCTGCACGGGCACCTGCTGGTCCACGCACATGTCGAGGAAGCGGCGCTCTACCCGGTGGTCGAGTGGGCCATCGGAGGGATGGGGGCCACGGCCACGATGGCGCGTGACCACACCGAGATCGCGCGCCTGGCACGGCAGGTTGACGACGTCCGTTCGGTCGTGGGAAGCGGCCCGGTGCGCCCCGACGAGCTGCCAAGACTGCGACAGGTTCTATATGGACTGCACGCCGTCATCGTCCTGCACTTCGCGAAGGAAGAGGAGATCTACCTGCCGCTGCTCGATGAGCGGCTCTCGCCAGACGCCGCGGCGCGGCTGTTTGCGAGCATGGACGAGGAGGCCGCGAAGGAGGCCGCGGCGTGATCGCCCCCCGGCGGCGCCCGCCGACTGTCCGCGCGAGCGTCTCGCGATCGTCGCCCGGGAGAGGTGAGCGAGCCGTCTTCGCACCCAGTTGATCAGGGTCAGGGGGTGACGCAGGGGCCCCGGATACCGTGTCGGAGCGTGGCCAACCGCTGCCGTGCCGGGGTCCCTGCGTCACGTTCTGCGAAGGCCGCGATGCCCGTCGCTCCAACCGGATCCGTATGCCAGATGACAGAACCTCGCGGCGAGCGACCGTAGCCTCTACTCGGGTGCCGCCGTGGGCTCGGAAGGGGTAGTCGCGAGAGGGCGCAGCCAGACGCTCGTCTGCGCGTATGCGCTCTGGCTGACGCTGAACGCTGGTGAGCTGGCACTGCCACCACAGGGGCACGCTGCCCGCGATCGCAAGCCGGCGATGGCCAGGGCGGAGGTCCCCAGTCCAATGCGTCGCGGTCTCGGGTTGCTGGCGCGCCGCCGAGTCCCCCGTCAGCCCTTGTACGTGACGATCCGCCCGAACAGGCTCTTGGTGCCCCAGGTTCCCGAGCGCAGTGACTCGAGCTGCACGATCTGGCTGTGGTCCACGAAGAGATTGACTTCAGGCCCGTAGTTCCGCACGTACCAGGCGAACACGTCAGGATCCGCGGCCTCGAACATGACGCGGTCCAGCCCGAGTGCTTCCACGAACCGACCGGGAACCTCGGGGCGCCACGCTGCCACCTGTTCGGTGATCCCTTCTGACTCGATCATGATCATCGCGGCGCCGGCATCAAGGTGACGGCGTGCCAGCTGCAGCGCCCACTCAACGTCCCGGGTACCCTCCGTCGCGAGTTCGTCGATCCGTGACGCACCGCCGGCCCCGAACCGGATCCCGACCTGAGGTGCCACGCCTCCCACCGAGCGGCTGCACTCTCGCGCCCGCCACTAGCGGATTGACCGGCACCGTGCAGGTTGCCACGCCGGGTATGTGCGAGCCGGCAGCGCAGAAGACCATCGTGCGGTGGCCCCGCGCCGCGAGTGCCCTGGCCAGATCCACCAGGAAGGCGTGCGGACCGTACGGCTGCGCAGGCCGCACCGGCGCGAACAAGGGGGCGACAATGGCGACGGCCATCGGGGTGCGCGCGCGCCGCGTCTCCGTCACGCCGATCTGCCCCGGAGCCGCCGCTCGAGCTCGTCGGCGATCACGCGAGCCTGATTGTGCTCCGTGTCGTGCGCCCCGTAGACGAGCGTCACGGTCGTGGACCGGGCGCGCTCCGCGAGCGCGTCGAGCAGGGCCGCTCGCCCCGGCTCCGCCAGCTCGGCCCGGTAGTGCGTCTGGAACTCGGGCCAGCGCGCCGGGTCGTGCCCGAACCAGCGGCGCAGCTCATGGCTCGGACCCAGCTCGGGAGTCCACTGGTCCAGGCGGAGCGATTCGCGCGACCGGCCCCGGGGCCACATCCGGTCGACCAGGACACGGAACCCATCCTCGGTCGATGGGGGATCGTAGGCTCGCTGCAGCTTGATCGGCATCGTCCGGTTCCTCATCGGCGGCAGAGGCCGCGGTCCCGGCGCGACGCGAGCACCGCCGTGAGCTGTGGCCTGAGCCACCCTATCAGGCACCGTCCCGTGCCTCGGTCGTCCAGACGACGAACAGTCGGCTGCTCCGTGCAGGCAGGGAACTGACAGGGCCACCCGTCAACGATCATTGGCGGATCGTGGCCGTGGGGCGCCGTGGCGGCCGCAGGACGATGACCAGGGAAGCGAGGCATGTCACTGCCCCGGCGGCGATCTCGGGCCATGCTGACCGGTGAACCCAGTCCGTAGCGTCGCACCGGACAACACGAAAGGAGCAGATGGGATGGCCAGTCGCCCGATTCCGACAGGGACGCCCGGCGGCGGCGCCGGAGCGGAGACCGCAGCCGGTGGCCGTCCGGCGGAGCTCGAGGCAGGGATGCTCGACGTCATGCGGGCGATGCGCACCGCGTTCGACGCGGTCGTGAAGTCCGTCCCGGACGAGGTGCTGGAACGGCGGCCCGCGCCCGAGGAATGGTCCCCCCGTGAGGTGCTCGGTCACCTCCTGTACGTGGAGGGGCTGCTGCGCGCCCGGGTGGAGGCGATGATCGCCGACGCCGACGACGCGCCGATGCCGCACGGGGCAGCGGCTCCGCCGCCTGGCGCACCGTTGGACTCCCTGGTCGCGTGGCGTGCCGCGCGTGCGGAGACGCTTGCCTGGCTCAGCACGCTCGGGCCCGCAGAGCTCGAGCGAGCCGGTGTGAGCGCGCGCTTCGGCCGGATCACGGCGGGCGAGCAGGTCGCCGAGTGGGCCTATCACGATCTCGACCATATCCGTCAGCTGCTGGCGGCGATCGAAGCGAACCTGTACCCCTCGATCAGCGGATACCAGCGTCTCTATCCGCCGCCGTTCCCGGGCATGGTCCTTCCCGCGAAGCAGGACGAGGTTCCGGCTGCCGAGAACGGGTGAGTCGCGGGGCGGCGAGCTCGGTGCGCCGCGACGACGGACGGAACCAGCCGGCGCACCGAACCTTCAGGCGCTGGCGGGTTCCGGGTGCCGATCGGACACGTAGTCGCCGGCTGGGCGGCGAAACCCCACGGACAAGCGGTTCCACCCGTTGATGGCCACGATCGCGAGGGTCAGCGCCACGCGCTCGCGCGGCGTGAAGGCGGGCTCCAGCGCGGCGTAGACGTCATCGGGAGCGCCGGTCTCCGGCAGCAACGTGAGTGCCTCGGTCCACGCCAGCGCGGCGCGTTCTCGCGGTGTGAAGCCCGGTGCCTCCCGCCAAACGGCGACGAGATGCAGGCGTTGTTCGTCCTCGCCGATCGCCCGCGCATCCTTGGTGTGCATGTCCACGCAGAAGGCGCAGCCGTTCAACTGCGATGCGCGCAGCCTGACGAGCTCATGGAGCTTGGGCTCGAGCGTGCTCGCTGCGACGACCTCCTCAAGTTCGGCCATTGCTCGCGTCGCCTCGGGCAGTTCCCGGCGGTAATCGAGTCGCATCGTCTCCTCCTGGCATGCGTCATGGAGTCCGCTTTGAGCCGGACCCACCTTCACCTGCTGTCCGCGCGCTCCTGACCCAGCGAGCCGGGCACCGTCCGATCCTCGAACCACGGCAGCTCGCCCGCGCATTCCGGGCACTCGAGGGCCAGGAACCGGAGCCAGTCGGTGGCGTCGCCAGGAGCGAGCAGCCCTCCTGCATCGGCTGCGAAGGAACCCGCCCGCGGGGCGCCCCATCGATCGAGGAGGAGCAGCATGACCTGCCTGGGGCTGGCCCCGACGGCGCTTGCCGCGGCATGTTGCCAGGTGCCACCCGGGTCCCCGAGCACCACCACGCCGGGTGCCATCTCCCCCGTCCACGCGCGCGCGGCAGCGCCAGCGCCCTCGACGACGATGACCGGGACGCCCTCCGCGGCCTCCATGGCGCCATGCTGGAGGGCCAGCTGCTTCGCGTATCCGGCGCAGGCGCGACAGGCGGGCCCGTGGCCGAAGAAGATGGCCGCCTGGCGTCGGGTACGGAGGGCTTCGAGGGACAACCGTCCGCCGGTCGCGTCGGCGAGGGTGCACATGGGGATCGGCCGGTCCGCCAGGGGTCCGTGGAACTGGATCGCGTCGGGCCGTCGGACGTCGAAACCGGCGGATACGAGCAGGGCGTCGAGCTGCTCGATGCTGGGCTCGGTCGCCGTCGGACCGTCTTCACCGACGAGCACCGTGGGCGTGACGCGCCGCCCGCCGTTGCGCGCGATCATGCGGCGGGCAGCTTCGGGATCCGCGTCGATGTCCACCGAGCGGAAGGGGATCCGCAGCGCCAGCAGTCGGCTCTCGGTGATCGCGGTGTCTTCGCAGGTCCGGGCGCCGTACACGGTGATGGAGGGCAGGCCCTGCGCGAGGTCATCGGCGTCCACTGCGCACCTCCACCTGGCCGTCCACGACACGCACGTCGTAGGCGGGCTGCGGGAAGGTGGCCGGGCTGCGCACGGTCGTGCCGTCGGCGACCTGGAACCGCGAGCCATGCCAGGGGCAGGTGACCACGCCGCCCTCGATGGTCCCCTCGTGCAGGGGCCCGCCGGCGTGCGAGCACACGTCGCCGATGGCCGCCAGGGCGTCGCCGTCGCGGACGAGCAGCACGGGCTGACCGGCCGCTTCGACGTAGTTGAGCCCGGGGGTCAGGTCGTCCAGTTGCGCGACCCGCACGAACTTCGGCACACCGTCGCGAAACGCGTTGTGGTCCACCATGGACCCGAACCCGAACGCCAGCTCGCCGCCCAGGAACCCGCCCGCCGCGAGGCCCACGAAGCCGACGATCGCGACGAGCCGCGCCGCCAGGCCGTCGATCGGACCGACGACTCGTAACGCTCCGCTGACCACGTAGAGGACGACCACGGCCAGCATCAGCAGACCGTGGAGGAAGCCGATCCGTTGGGCCGGCCCGTAGGTGTCCTTCCAGTCGGTTGCGCCGCTCGCGAGCGCCACCAGGCCCGCCAGCACCCCGATCCAGAGCGCGAGGGCCGCGGCCGACCCCAGACCGGCGCCCGGGAAGACGATCCCGACGAGGTCGAACACGAGGACCACCGTCCAGGCGCCGACAGCCACATCCGTCACGAGCGGGTGCAGCGGGTGGCCCAGCCACGTGCCGTTGAAGAGGCCCTGCAGCGGTCGGGCGGTCCGGTAGATGGCGTTCAGGGCAGCCGCGACGGCGCTTGCAGGCCGGCGCCACGCTCGGGTCCGTTCCGCGAGGCGATCAACAACGTGCGACGGCATGGTTCACCCCCATGAGGCCCGATCGCCAGGGCGAGCGAGCCCGGTGCCAGGGCCATTCGGTGACCCCGGGCGATCAGCTCGGCCGCCGCAGACCGGCCACATCGAAGAACTCGCTGCGCAGCGCGGGAACCTCGGTGTAGGTGCCCCGGAAGGCGGTCGTGCGGGTCTTCGACTGCAGCTCACGCACCCCGCGCATCTGGGTGCACAGGTGGTGCGCCTCGAGATACACCGCGACGCCGTGCGGTTCCATCATGCGGGTCAGTTCATCAGCGATGCGATGGGTCATCTCCTCCTGCACGCCGAAACGCCGCGTGACGACGCGGACCAGCCGGGTGAGCTTGCTGATGCCCAGCAATCCCTCGTGCGGCACGTACCCCACCCAGGCCTCCCCGAAGAAGGGCAGGGCATGGTGCTCGCAGAGTGCGTAGAAGGGGATGGGACCTTCCACCACCTGGGCGAGCTCACAGTTCGCCCCACCGTGGCATACGGTGGGGAACGCGGTCAGGATCTTGGGATCCCCCTCGTAGCCCAGCGTCGCGTCGTAGAGCGCCCGGAAATGGCGGCGGGGCGTGTCGACGGTCGCGGGCGTGTGCAGGTCGAGGCCCAGGGCTGCGAAGATCTCGGCGAGATACCGCTCGAAACGAGCCCGATCCTGGTCGCTGATCGCTCGCCGGTGGACGAGGTCTGCGATCGGGCTGTCCTCGTCCTGTGCCTGGGGCATGCGTGCTGTCATGGCTCTCTCCCTGGCGATACCGAGGCTCCCGCTCGGCGCATCGAGCCCGCGGCCTGGCCGGTGCCCCGTTGATCGTCTGGGAGGGGCCACCGGACTGCCGGGGTCGCGCCCGCGATCAGGCGCACCGGTCGGTCGTAGAAGAAGTAGTCCACCGCCCAGTCCATCAGCGCGACCAGGCGATTGCGGAATCCGATGATGAGCACCAGGTGGACGAAGAGCCAGGCGAACCAGGCCGGCCGACCGCCGAATCGAAGCGGCCCGATCTCGGCCACCGCCTGGTTGCGCCCGACAGTCGCCATGGTCCCGCGGTTGCGGTAGCGGAAGGGCTCGGGAGGCCGACCTCGGGCAAGCGCGAGAATGTTGCGGGCCGCCGCCGCGCCCTCTTGCATGGCGACCGGCGAGAGCATCGGCAGCGCCGTGCCGCCCTGCACTGCGGCGGCCAGATCGCCCACCACGAAGACGTCAGGATGCCCGGGGAGCTGGAGCGTCGGTTCGACCGGGACACGGCCGCCCCGCGCGAGCTCCAGGCCTGGCGACGCCCCGAGGGGGGCCCCGCGCACGCCGGCCGTCCAGATAACGGTCCCCACGGCCAGGTCGCGCCCATCATGCAGGTGAACGCAGTCATCCTCGACGCCGCGCACGAGCGCCCCGAGGACCAGCGTGATCCCCCCGGCCTTCAGGGCTCGCGCCGCAGCCCGGCGCAGTCGAGGGTGAAAGGCACCCAGGACATGCGGTTCGCCATCGATCAGGAGCAGCCCGACCTCGTCCATGTCGAGTTCTGGGAAGTCCTTGCGCAGGACCAGGCGGATGAGCTCCGAGAGGGCACCCGCGTATTCCACGCCGGTGGGCCCTGCTCCGACCACGGCGAACGTCATCAGGCGACGCCGAAGGTCGCGGTCAGGCGTCGCGGTTGCCCGCTCGAACTGCTCGAGTACCCGGTACCGGAGGCTCAGCGCCTGATCCAGATCCTTGAGCCCGTAGGTGTGCGCGCCGAGCGCGTCGTTGCCGAAGTAGTCGTTGATCGAGCCGGCAGCCAGCACGAGGTAGTCGTACCTGATGCGGGCGTAGTCCAACACCACCTGATGGGCCGCGAGGTCGACCGAGCGGACCTGGCCGAGCCGTGCGTGGACATTCCGCGCCCCGCGCAGTATCGCCCTCACGGGGTGCGCGATCTCCGAAGGGTCGAGCAGGGACGAGGCGACCTGGTAGAGCAGCGGCGTGAAGAGGTGGTAGTTGTGCTGGTCGACCAGCACAACCTGGACCGACTGATCCCGCAGGCCCTTGACTGCCGTGAGGCCCGCGAACCCTGCGCCGACCACCACCACACGCGGCAGCACGGCCGGCGCAGGTTGCGCGACGGGCACGGTGCGTGGCCGTGTGCGCCCCCGAAACCAGCCGCGGTGTGCGGCGTGGTTCTGGGGGTCGCTCGACCCGTTCCTGCCGGCCCCGCCCATCCTGCCCTCGCTCATCGAGGCTGGAGGCGCACGTGGAGCGCGCCCAAGGGCCTGACCAGTCGCGCCAGAACCCGACCATAGGGCGTTTCGCCGTTCGCATCGGTCGTCGACCCGACGGATGCCGGCGTGGCTCGCTCCGAGGAACCCGCCGTCCACTGGACTCGTGGACGCATACATCGCATGCTGGCGAAGTGTTGCGGGTTCCCCCGCGGCTTCCGGCGGAACTGGATGGTCATGTCTTCGATTTGCCTCCACCACGATGCCCAGGCGCGCCCCTGCCGACTCCCGAGCTGGCGCGCTGCGCTCCTGACCAGCGCGGTCTACCGCACAACGAGCACGGTCTCGTGGGCATGGGTGGCGACGTGGGACGAGATACTGCCCTCGAGCAGGCGACGCACGGCCCCGTGCCCCCGGGAGCCGACCACGATCGTGTCGCACCCTCTGCTGTCGGCGAGGTGCTCGATGGTGCGGGCTGGATCTCCGGCAACCTCCAGGGCCTCGGCCCTGACGCCGCGTTGGGCCAGGTAGCGCCGCGCGGCGTCAAGGGTGGCCGCGAAGGAGTCGGAGACATCCCATCCGCTGAGCGCTTCGGGCCACTCGGTGCCCGAGATCGCGGGCGGCACCACGCCCAGCACGGAGACCGACGCTCCCGACCACTGGGCCAGCTCAGCCGTGGTTTCCAGTGCCTTCCAGGCGGCCGCGCCGCCGTCGAAGGCGAGCAGGATCTTCTTCATGCCGGATGCCTCCAATGCCGCTCCAAGGCGCCAACCTGTTCCGGTGATCCATCGTGTCGGCGCGACAGATGCGGCGCCGTGACTTCTGTGCGTGTCCCGCACCAGCCGGTCGAGCCTGCCGTACCTGCGGAACCCGACACCGTCGCAGACGAAGGTCGTGCCAAGCGCACCGCCGATGCCGTGGCCTGGACCGTGGGCCACGGCACCAGGACGACCGCCGAACTGGCGGCACTGCTGCGAGCCGTCGACGTAGATCGCGTGATCGATGTGCGACGCTTCCCCTCGTCTCGGCACAATCCCCAGTTCGCGCGGAGGCGGCTGGCTGCCGAGCTTCCGGCGCTGGGGCTCACGTACGATTGGCGCGGCGGAGCGCTTGGGGGCCGGCGCCCCTCGGGCGCGGAGGCCCGTGACCCGGTCTGGAGGAACGCCGCCTTTCGCGCCTATGCTGCCTACATGGGGAGCATGGCCTTCCGGATCGCGCTGGCTGAGCTGGAGGCGGAGATCGCAACCGGGCAGCGCGTGGCGATACTGTGCGCAGAAACGCTCTGGTGGCGCTGTCACCGACGACTCATTGCGGACGCCCTGGTGCTCGACGGGATCGAAGTGCGGCACCTGATCGCGCACGGTCCCGGCCAGCCGCACCGCACTCATCCCGGACTCCGGCGTGATCAGATGGGTCGGCTGACCTACGACGGTGCGCGGTCCGGTGAGCCGCACACTCACTCCTGATTGGCGCGGCCGATCCTCGACCGCCGTGTTGGCGGCATGACTGTATGGGCATGAACCTGCCGGTGATGGCCACCCTGAATGAAGACGGTGTCGAAGTGGCACCGGAGACAAACTGCTACATCGACGTCGCCGGGGTCTTCATGACGCGGACATGGAGGAGATGGCCGGGTCGCGGTGACGGAGCTGCGGGGCGTGCGGCAGCCGACCGATCGGGTGGGATCATCACGGCCGGCATCCAGGGGACGAGGGTGCGTGAGATCGCGGCCGCGACCGGCGTTCCGGCCCGGACGGTGCGCGCCGTCCGCAGGCGCTACCGGGGACAGGCCCAGAGCTCGCGCACCGCCTGCTGGCCCTGAGCGTCGCCCTCGGTGGCCATCTGTCCCTAGCGGTCGACATCCCGATCGAGCCCGAGCGCCGGGCCGCCTTCGCCCTTGGGGCGGCGTGGACAGCCGCCCGACGCCACGGCGCGCCTGGAGCGACGCCCTGGCGGTGGCTGGCCGCCATCACCGGCGGGAGGGTCCTCGACACCAACACGCGCGTGCCAGACGCCGATCGCTGAGCCCCCGTCGTGTTCAGCCGGGCGGCACCCTCCGGCCACGATGCGGGTAACCGGATAGCCTGGGCTAGGCGTCGACACCGGTCGGGACGAGCGCCGCCCTCGACGTCCGGGCGCGCTCTGAGTTCAGGCGCGGCCCGTCACCATCGACCGCCGCCGAACCATCGCCATGCAATCCTGCCGGACCATCACCAAATAGCGCGGCCGGCAACAGCATCTGCCGCAGCGCCGCGCGGTCCCTCCGAACCTCCGGCCCCCGCCGCTGAGGACCTGGCGAAGCTCCTGCGCACCAGGAGGCGTCGACGCTCGCGCAGCCTACTCGGCGACTGTCGCCTCGGCGGCGTCAAGGCGGGCCGTGATCTGGCGTATCAACGCGATGCGATCACTCGCGCTCAGCTCGGCCAAGGCGCGTCCGGTGGCGAAGGCAACCAGCGGCGCGACCTTGCGTTCAACGCCGTGTGCCACAGCCCGTGCCAGGTCAAGGACAGCGAGAGTCTCCTCGCTCGATGGGCTCTCGACCCTCCGCGCCCCAGGGCTCGACCAACCTCGTCGACCAGCGCGAAGCAGGCGTGTAGATCCCTGTGCGAGGCCTCCCGTGCAGATCATAGGCAGCGCGTCGGCGCACACACACTGGCAGCCAGGCGCGACCAGCTTACCCCGGGAGGCTCGCCCGGACGACGCGGCCATGCGTGCCATCCAGCCCTTCCGCCCGCGCGAGCAAGGCGTCGCGCACGTTCACCGAAGGGAAGTGCTGCCGGGTCACAGCGGTGGCCGCGCCGATGTCGTGGTGGCTGGGCGCGCGGGCGTCTCCCCATCCGGATACGACCTGGCCCCGGTCGATGGACTCTCTGTGGAGGGACTACACGATGAGCCAGGGGCCGAAGCATGGGCCCACCTGATCGGGTAGCATCGGTGTCGATGCCGCGCGAGTCGGAACCTTCGCGCATGGACACGCCGACCGAGGCGATAACTCCGGCCGGGCTGGACCGCCTGCTCGCCCGCGCCCATCGGTATTTCAAGCGGGGCACCCTCTCCGCTGAGGGCTGGAGCCTCCTCACGCGCGGTGGACGCGACTGGGAGTCCTTCTACCGCGAGCGCTGGCAGCACGACAAGGTCGTGCGCTCCACGCACGGTGTGAACTGCACGGGCTCCTGCTCCTGGATGGTGTACGTCAAGGATGGCTACATCACCTGGGAGAGCCAAGCGGTCGACTACCCGTCGGTCGGGCCGGACATGCCCGAGTACGAGCCGCGCGGCTGTCCGCGGGGCGCCTCGTTCTCCTGGTACACCTACTCGCCGCTGCGTGTGAAGTACCCGTACGTGCGGGGCTCCCTGCTCGAGCTCTGGCGGCATGCGTGTGCGCAGTACTCCGATCCGGTCCAGGCTTGGGGCTCGATCGTCGAGGATCCGCAGCAGGCCGGCACGTATAGACGCCAGCGTGGCAAGGGTGGATTCGAGCGGGCCTCCTGGGACGAGGTGGTCGAGCTGATCGCGGCCGCGCACGTCTACACGATCAAGCGCTACGGCCCCGACCGGGTGGTGGGCTTCACGCCCATCCCGGCCATGTCCATGGTCTCCTACGCTGGCGGCACCCGGTTCCTCTCGCTGATTGGCGGGGTGATCCTCTCCTTCTACGACTGGTACGCGGACCTGCCCCCGGCCTCGCCGCAGGTCTTCGGCGACCAGACCGACGTGCCCGAGTCGGGGGACTGGTGGAACGCCGCCTACCTGATCATCTGGGGCACCAACATCCCGATCACGCGCACCCCGGATGCGCACTTCATGACCGAGGCCCGCTACCGGGGCCAGAAGGTCGTGGTGGTGTCCCCCGACTACTCGGACCACACCAAGTTCGCGGACGACTGGCTGGCCGCGCAGCCCGGCACCGACGGCGCGCTGGCCATGGCCATGGGCCACGTGATCCTGCGCGAGTTCTACGTCGAGCGCCAGGTGCCGTACTTCGAGGACTACGCGCGGCGCTTCACGGACCTGCCCTTCCTCGTGACGCTTCGGGAGCGCGCCTCCGGCGTCTATACGGGTGATCGGTTCCTCCACGCCGCGGACCTGCCCGACGACGTGTCCGCGACGAGCGAGCATGCCGAGTGGAAGACGGTTCTACTCGACGAGGCCACGGGCGCGCCGGCGGTGCCCAATGGCTCGATCGGCTTCCGGCACGGCGAGGAGGGTGAGGGCCGCTGGAACCTCGACCTCGGCGCGATCCGGCCGGCCCTGACCCTGCTCGGACGCCCCGATGCAGAGCCGGTGGCGGTCGACCTGCCCCGCTTCGACGAGGGCGCCACCGAGGGCGGCTCGACGATGCGCCGGGGCGTGCCCGCGATCCGC
>JAKAMV010000777.1 GCA_021812735.1 Chloroflexota bacterium
TCCGATCTCGCAAGGTCCGTGGGTTCGAATCCCACCCTCTCCGCCACACGCTGCAGAGGCCGTGCAGCGGGTGCCGTACATGAGGGCGGGCGTGCCGGGCGGACCCTCGTGCCTCGCTTGCCGCGCCGGCACCCGAGGAACCGGCAGATCGGCGGGCGGGCTGTCTGGCGCTCGTCCGGCGGGCGGTGGTCGATGCCGATCGATCTGCTCGATGGTGCACCCACCGCTCGTTCCGGCCACCGGCGTGTCGCTCGGTCGAGCCTGCACGGGCTGCATCCACTGCGTACGATTGGCCCGACGTGAGGCCATCCGCATGAGCCACTTCCTTGCCCTGGCAACGGCGATCGGGGCACTCCTTGGGTTGGCATGGGCGGTGCTGGGGGCGGTGGCCCTGCGCGTCGTCGGCCTGACCGTCTACGCGCCCGTCATCGTGGCCGGACTCGTTGCGGGCTTCGGCATCGGACTGCTGGGCGGCGTCTGGATCGAGCAGGACGACGAAGCGGCGCGGCGCCAGCGGACGCGGCGGCGCAACGGCAGTCCGCTCGAGGGTGATCGGCAGGGCGACGGCCCCCACCGTCCACTGTTCGGGCCGCTGGCCTTTGGCCTGACCTTCGTCACGATCGGCAGCTTCATGGGGCTAGGTGCGGCCCAGGAGTTGGCTGGCAGCCCGACGTGGGCGCCGCTGGCCGGGCTGGCTTGGCTGACGTTTGCGATCGCCGGTGGGGCGGGCGGGATCATCGCCGGCGCCGTCTGGCAGGTCGTGGTGGCACGCCTGCGCGACGCCGTCGGGGGGTGACGCGCGGGCGCCTCGTGCTTCGGCCAAGGCCAGTGACCATTGGCAGGGGGGCGTGCCCAGGCGGGCCGCCAGCCGCGTGCCAGGGGCGTGGGCGGAGTCCGTGAACGGGCGAGACAGGGTGCCGGCGGGCACCAGGCCCGCGGCGCCTCGCGCGAGCAGGCAACAGCCTGCGTCGGGCATGGTCCCTGCATACCGTACATCCGGGGACTGTTCTGCCGCGTTGCCCCGCGGGGCCACGATCTACTCGTGCGGATCTCGTCGGCAGGCTGGCCTCGTGCATTGTGATTCGCAGAATCTGGGGCTGATTCGCGCGGCCGCGTCCGCTGCGGGGCGAGCGCACGAGCTCGGCGGGTGACGCAGCGTGTGACGCGGCGTTTGACACCTCGGCGGCCGGCCGTCTAGACTCCCTGCCAACTGAAGACCGGGCGATGAACGGGACGAGTACCCGCCATCCCCCTCGGTGCAGAGAGCCGGCGTAGGTGGGAGACCGGCACGAGGGCGGCGGCGAATGGACCCGGGAGCCTCCGGACCGAACGGCGTCCGCCACGGGCGGGTACCCAGTAGGCTCCGGCGCAGGGCGCCAGCGATAGCGGGCAGCACCGATCGACCGCCTCGCGGTCCGTCGGCCAGAGAGCGGCGGTAGCGCCGAACGCGGGTGGCACCGCGGAGGGTTTCGACCTTTCGTCCCGGCAGGACGGAAGGTCGTTTGATTCCCGGCCCGAGGCCGGTCACCCGGAGGCGCCTGGAGATGCCGCTCACCACCCCGATCAGCCTCAGCGAGGCTCGCCGCCTGGCGGCAGGGGCCGACACGGTCCTCCTGCGCGCCTCGCGCGAGGCCGACCTCGAGACGCCCGTCGGCGCGTTCTTGGCGCTCGACGACGGCGGTCCCGCCTACCTGCTCGAGTCCGTGGAAGGCGGTGAACGCGTCGGCCGCTACTCCTTCCTAGGCGTCGGCCCGCGGCGCACGCTGGAAGTGCGCGACGGTGTCGCGCGGACCGTCACGCGGCCTGTCACGGTGGACGCCTATGGACCCGACCTACCCGCCTCGGCCGAGGCGGCGCGAGACCCCCTCGAGGCGCTCCGACGCTTCGTGCCGCGGCGGCGGGTGGTGCCCCTCGAGGGGATGCCACGCTTCACCGGCGGCGCGGTGGGGGCGCTCGCGTACGACGCGGTCTCGGCCTTCGAGCCGGTGCCGCTCCCCGACGCCGATCCGGTGGGCACGCCCACCGCCGCCTTCCTGGAGACCGACCTCGTCCTGGTCTTCGATCACCTGACCCACACCCTCAGCGCGATCGCCTCGCTCCATACCGACGCGCCCGACTTCGAGGGCCGCTACCGGATCGCGGAGCGCGCGGTCTTCGAGGCACTGGAGCGCGCCGCGCGGGGGCCGTCCGAGGCGGGTCGGGAGCGCACGGCAGGCGCGCCGCGTCCGGCGACGGCCGATCGGTCGGGGAAGGGCGCACCAGGGGCGCGTGCGTCGGCGTTCCACGGCTCGTCGAGCATGGAACGCGAAGCCTTCGAGGCGGCCGTGGTGGAGGCGAAGGCGGCGATCGCCGGTGGTGAGGCGATCCAGATCGTCCTCGCCCGCCGCCAGTCGTTCGCGATCCCGCGTGCCGCCGACGGCGGTCTGCTCGACGGGCTCGCCCTCTACCGGGCCCTGCGACGGGTCAACCCGAGCCCCTACCTGTTCTACGTGCGAACTGCCTCGTTCGAAGTCGTGGGCGCGAGTCCCGAGCTGCTGCTGCGGGTCGAAGGCGATCGGCTCACCACGCACCCGATCGCCGGGACCCGGCCACGTGGCGCTGACGACGAGGAGGACGAGCTGATCGCAGAGGAGCTGCAGCGCGATCCGAAGGAGCGGGCCGAGCACGTGATGCTCGTGGACCTCGGTCGCAACGACCTGGGGCGCGTGGCGCGGGCCGGCAGCGTCGCCGTCACGCGCTACATGGAGGTCGAGCGCTACAGCCACGTGCTGCACCTGGTCAGCCACGTCGAGGCGCGCCTCCGGCCGGGCCTCGATGCGCTCGACGCGCTGCGCAGCGTCTTCCCAGCGGGGACGTTGTCGGGGGCGCCCAAGGTGCGCGCGATGCAGCTGATCGCGAGCCTCGAGCGCGAGCGGCGCGGGTTGTACGGCGGCGCAGTCGGCTATATCGGGTACGACGGCGGCCTCGACACGGCGATCACGATCCGTAGCGCGGTGCTGACAGCCGGCCTCGTGCACGTTCACAGCGGCGCGGGGATCGTGGCCGGCAGCGTCCCGGATCGGGAGTTCGAGGAAACCGAGCACAAGGCCGCTGCGCTGCGCCGTGCCTTCGAGCTCGCGGCGGCGCCGGCGCTGGGCGTAGGCACGACGATCTCGAGCACAACCGGGCCGGTGACGCCCGTGGCCGAGCGAAGCGCGCAGGCGACCGCGCAGGGGACCGTGGGTACGCCGGGGGAGCGGGCAGCGGCTGCCGGGCCGGTCGGGGGCGGCCGCCGATGATCCTCGTCGTCGACAACTACGACAGCTTCACCTTCAACCTCGTCCAGGCGCTCGAGACGGCCGGCGCGGATCTGCTCGTCGTCCGTAACGACCGCATCGCGCGCGACGAGATCGAGCGGCTGGCCGACGCGCCCGACGCGCGACGCCCGCTGCGTGCTCTCCTGATCTCGCCCGGCCCCGGGAACCCGGAGAGCGCGGGGATCTCGGTCGACGCGATCCGTCTCGCCGCCGAGCACCGGATCCCGATGCTCGGCGTCTGTCTCGGACTGCAGTGTTTCGGTGCGGCGTTCGGCGCGCGGATCGTCCGTGCGCCGACGCTGGTGCACGGTGCGGCGAGCGAGGTCGAGCACGGCGGCCAGGGACTCCTCGCGGGGCTCCCGTCGCCGTTCTTGGCCGGCCGGTACCACTCGCTCTGCGTGGACGCAGCGACGCTGCCGGCGGAGATCGAGGTGACGGCCAGCACCCATGACGGCGTGGTGATGGCGATGCGGCATCGGCGGTTGCCGCTCGAGGGGGTGCAGTTCCATCCCGAGTCCGTCCTCACCCCCGACGGGCCGCGCCTACTCGCAAACTTCCTGCGGTTGGCGGGCGAGGGCGACCCGACGGTGCTGGAGGACGCGGCGAGCTCATCCTTCGCACTCCGAGGGTTGGGCCGCCGCAGCCGATGGGGTCCTGACGGCGGGATGGCGACGCAGATCGGGGCGGCGGGGGCCGTCGAGCCAGCAGGTGCGCGATCGACGGCTCGAGGGGCCCGCCATGGCACGGAGGTGACCGCCCGATGAGCGACCAGGTGCGGGCCGCGTTGGCGGCGGTGGTCGATGGCCGGACGCTGTCGCGCGAGGAGGCGCGGCTGGCGATGGGCGCGGTGATGGACGGCGAGGCGACGCCGGCGCAGCTCGGCGCGTTCCTCGTCGCGCTGCGCATGCGGGGCGAGACCGTCGACGAGCTGGCGGGGTTCGCGATCGCCATGCGCGAACGGGTGCTGCGCGTCGAGGCGCCGGAGGGGACGATCGACACCTGTGGGACCGGTGGGGACGGCCGGGGCACCTTCAACATCTCGACCGCGGCGGCGCTCGTCGTGGCGGCGGCCGGCGTCCCGGTCGCGAAGCACGGCAACCGCGCGATCACCTCGGCCTCGGGCAGCTCAGACGTGCTCGATGCGCTCGGAGTGCCGACCGACCTGGGCCCCGAGGCGGCGGCCTTGGCGCTGCACGAGGTCGGGTTCGCGTTCCTCTTCGCGCCGGGGTACCACCCGGCGATGCGCCATGCGGGGCCGACACGCCGCGAGATCGGGATCCGCACCGCGTTCAACTTGCTCGGGCCGCTGACCAACCCTGCCGGCGCGCGGCGGCAGCTGCTCGGCGTCGCCGACCCGGCAGCGGCTCGA
>JAKAMV010000778.1 GCA_021812735.1 Chloroflexota bacterium
GGCTCCGCCTCCGGGGGGAGACCGTGGACAGCTTCGGCAAGTACCTCGGCGAGCTGCTCGACGACCTCGCGGCGACGATGCGCGCCGCCCCCGGCGTTGGCCTCGCCGCGCCCCAGCTGGGGGAACCCCTGCGCGCCTGCGTGGTCGAGGTCGAGAACCGCCTGGTCGAGCTGGTCAACCCGTCGGTCGTCCGCGCGGACGGCGCCGACCGGGACCTCGAGGGATGCCTGTCGATCCCCGGCTACGTGGCCTACGTCACCCGCAAGGAGAAGGTTTGGGTGGTGGCGCAGGACCGGCGCGGGAAGAAGTTCAAGGTCTCTGGATCTGGGCTGCTCGGCCGTGCCATGCAGCACGAGCTGGATCACCTCGACGGCAAGCTGTTCATCGACTACCTCGACTCGATGGAGGAGCTGATCGCCGTCGGCGTGGGCTCCGCCGACGATGCGGTCGATGCCGCCGAGGGCGCCCCGTCTGGCGCGGCCGACGGCGCCCCGTCCGCGCCTCGCAGTCGAAGGGCCGTCCGGGCGCTGGCGTGAGCGGGCGGCCGGCGGACGAGCGCGTCCGGACGGTCTTCCTCGGGTCGGGCGCCTTCGCGGTGCCCGCCCTCCGGCGTCTCGCCGCCCACCCGCGTGTAGGCATCGTCGGCGTGATCACGGCCCCCGCGCGGCCGGTCGGCCGCCACGCGGTGCTCACCCCGACACCGGTCGCCGCGGCCGCGGCGGCGCTCGGCCTGTCGCCGGTCCTGACGCCCGAGCGGCTGCGGGCCCGGGAGGCCATCGCCGAGGTCCTGGCCCTCCAGCCGATGCTCGCGGTCCTCGCCGACTACGGCCAGCTGGTCCCGCCGGCGCTGCTTGACCTGCCGCACGGCGCCCTCAACCTCCATCCGTCCCCGCTGCCGCGGCATCGCGGCGCGTCGCCCATCCCGGCGACCATCGCCTCGGGCGAGACCCGCACGGCGGTCAGCCTGATGCGGATGGATGCGGGCCTCGACACGGGTCCCCTGGTGGCGCAGGCCCGCGTCCGGCTGACGGGGCGCGAGACGGCCCCCGAGCTGGAGGCGCGCCTCGCAGCCCTCGCCGCCGATCTGCTGGACCAATCGCTCGATGCCTGGCTCGATGGCGCGCTCTTGGCCGTCCCGCAGCCCAGCCGGGGCTCGACGCTGACGCGCCCGCTGCGGCGGCTGGACGGCCGGCTGGACCCCGGGCGCCGTGCGGTGGAGCTCGAGCGCCTCGTGCGGGCGTACCAGCCATGGCCGGGGACCTATGCGGAGATCGACGGGCAGCGCCTTGTCGTGACCGCGTCGCGTGTTGCGCCTTGGGCGGTCGGCGACGTGCCCGGCTCGCTCGTTCGCCATGGAGCCGAGCCGGCACTCGCGACCTCGGACGGTCGGCTTGTGCTCGAGCGTGTCACGCCGCCCGGCAGGCGCCCGATGACGGGCGCCGAGTGGCTGCGCGGCCGTCAGGGCCCCGACATCTGAGTCCATGCCAGAATCGGCGTCGATGACTGCTCAGCCGCCCGAGATCACCCCGTTCTTCGGCCTCCGCCCCGCCCCGTCGGCGACGCGTCCGCGCGACCCGCGGCCCGGCGTGTCGGGCCTCACGCCAGAGGAGCTCGCCGCCTGGATGTCGGAGGCGGGCCTGCCGGGGTACCGCTCACGCCAGGTGCTCGACGCCGTGTGGCGGGGCCGGCAGGCCGCCTTCAGCGACGTGCTGACCCTGCCGGGCGCCGTCCGCGACCGGCTCGCGGAGGCGTTCCGGTTCGACACGATGGCCGAGACCGAGGTCCGTCCTACCGACGCGGGCCTGACCGAGAAGGCGGTCCACCGGCTGTCAGACGGGCTGCTGATCGAGTCGGTCCTGATGCACTACCCGGCGCGCGAGGGGGCCCGTGAGCGCCACACGCTGTGCATCAGCTCGCAGGCCGGGTGCGCCGTGGGCTGCCCCTTCTGCGCCACCGGCGAGCTGGGGATGGAGCGCGACCTCGAGACAGCCGAGATCGTCGACCAGGTCCGCCACGCCCAGCGCCGCCTCGCCGCCGACGGGCGGCACCTCACGAACGTGGTGTTCATGGGCATGGGCGAGCCGCTCATGAACCTCGACCGCGTCCTGGCGGCCATCGAGGCGCTCAACGACCCCGCGCGATTCGGCCTCGGCGCGCGGCACATCGCGGTCAGCACGTCCGGGGTGGTCCCGGGGATCCGGCGCCTCACCGCGCTCGGCCCGCAGTTCACGCTCGCCATCTCGCTCCACGCCGCGAGGAACCCGCTGCGCGACGTCTTGGTGCCGCTCAACCGCCGATGGCCAGTCGAGGAGGTGGTCGCATCTGCTAGGGAGCACGCCGCGGCCACGGGCCGCCGCGTGACGTACGAGCTCACGATGATCGAGGGCATCAACGACACCGATGTCGATGCCGACGCCCTCGCGGAGCTGCTCCGCGGCGACCTCGCCCACGTCAACCTGATCCCGATGAACCAGGTGGCGCACACGCCATGGACGGGCTCGCCGATCCCGGTCGTCGAGCGCTTCGCCGACCGCGTCCGGGCGGCGGGGATCGCGGTGACCATCCGCTTCAACCGCGGCACGGAGATCGGCGCCGCGTGCGGCCAGCTCGCGGCCGAGCATGCCGGCCAGCCGACGCCGGCCGTCGTCCAGCGCCGCCGCGAGCGGATCGTCGCGCAATCGGCGGCCGCCCTCCGCGGCGAGCGGAGCCAAGAGCCTGCGCCGGTCCTCGCCGGCGATGAGGCCGCCTCGTGACGCCGCGCCGGCCGCACGCCTTGATCGCGGCCAGCGTCCTCGACAGCGATCTGGCGGCGCTGGGCGACGAGGTCCGGCGCGCCGAGGCCGCCGGGGCGGACCGGATCCACCTCGACGTGATGGACGGCCACTTCGTGCCGAACCTGACGTTCGGCTGGAAGACGATCGAGGCACTCCGGCTGGTCACGCCGTTGCCGTTCGACGCCCACCTCATGATCGCGGAGCCCGGTCGCTGGACGGAGGCGTTCATCGACGCCGGCTGCGACTCGATAACCTTCCACGTCGAGGTGGCGGAGCCGCAGATCGCCCCGGCCCTTGCGCGCATCCGCGAGGCGGGCCGAGGAGCCGGTCTGTCGGTGAAGCCCAAGACGCCGCTGTCGACGCTCGATGCCTACCGAGAGCTGCTCGACATCGTGCTCGTGATGACCGTGGAGCCCGGGTTCGGGGGCCAGGCGTTCATGGCCGACGTGGCGGACGCGAAGCTGCTCGCCGCGCGGGCGTGGCTCGCGGCAGACGGCGCGAACGAGGTCCAGGTGGACGGCGGGGGACGGGCGGCCACGGCCGAGGCGATCGGGCGGGGCGGGACCGACGTGATCGTGGCCGGGTCGGCGCTCTACCGGGCCGAGAACATGGCGGCCGAGGTGGAGCGGATCCGCGCGATCGCGAGCGCCGCCCGAGCGGCGACGCTCGGGTAGTCCTGTGCGAGCGCTGCTGCAGCGCGTCACCCGCGCCGAGGTCCGGGTGGGGGAGCGCGTCGTGGGGTCGATCGGCCACGGGCTGCTGGTGCTGCTCGGTGTCGGCCACGGCGACGACGCCGCGACGGCCGACGCGCTGGCGCGGCGGGTCTGCGAGCTGCGCATCTTCGAGGACGACAATGGGCGGACCAACCGCTCGATCCTCGACGTGCACGGCGAGGCGCTCGTGGTCAGCCAGTTCACGCTCTACGCCGACACACGGCGGGGACGGCGCCCGGGCTTCACCGATGCCGCGCCACCGGACACCGCGATCACGCTGTGGAGGCGGTTCGCGGCCGGCGTCGAGGCGCAGGGCGTGCGGACCGAGCGCGGCGATTTCGGCGCCGAGATGGCCGTCGAGCTGGTCAACGACGGCCCGTTCACCATCTGGCTCGACACGGCCGACCGATGACCGGATGCCGCACGCTCGCACCGGTCGTCCTCGCGGTCCTGCTGGCAGCGGGCGCCTGCTCCCCGGCGCCGTCGGCGCCGCCGGCGGGGACGCCTCTCGTCACGCCGTCGCCGCCCGTCTCGGCCTCCGCTCTGGCGACAACCCCACCAGCCGCCTCGTCTGTCGCGTCGGCTCCTGCCACGTCGGGTCCGGGCGTGTCGAGCCCGCCCGCCTCGGCCACGCCGATCCCGCCCACGCTCGTCCCGTCTGCATTGGCCACCCCCATCCCGTCAGCCTCGTCGTCTTCAGCGGCCCGGTCCACGCCGACTGCCTCGGCCTCGCCGGCGCCCGCGTTCGCGCACATCTACCTCGTGATCCTGGAGAACCACGAGTACGGGTCGATCGTGGGCAGCAGTGCCGCCCCGTACCTCAACGGGCTGATGGCCAAGTACGGCCTCGCGACCGCCATGTATGCGGTGACCCACCCGTCCGAGCCCAACTACATCGCGCTCGTCTCCGGCGGCACGCAGGGGGTCCGCGACGACGGCGTCTACAACCTCGGCGCCCGGAGCCTGTTCGACCAGGTCGAGGCGGCCGGCCGGACATGGCACGTCTACGCGCAGGGCTACCCGGGCAACTGCTCGACCGCGGACGTCACGGGTGCGGTGGCCGACGGGCCTGGACAGCCCGGCGCCTACGCCCGAAAGCACAACCCGGCGATCAGCTTCACGTCGATCAGCAGGGATCCGTCACGGTGCGCAGCCATCACGGGCCTCGC
>JAKAMV010000061.1 GCA_021812735.1 Chloroflexota bacterium
ACGCCGATCGTGACCCAGAACGGCGACGAGGTGCTCCTCGGGGCCTCGTTCACGCTGCCGCAGGTCCGGCTCGACCGCGTCGCGTCCGACGGCTCCCTGCGCGCCCCCTATGTGAACGGCACCGCCGCTGTTCTCGAGCCGTCCCGGTTGCCGGATGGCCAGCCCGCGTGGACGGCCGACGGGAGCTCCGGGCAGGACGATGTTCCGCTGATCATGACGCCGCCCAACAGGTCTGTGGGTGCACCTGCGAGCTGGGCCCAGCCGCTGCCGGCGGACACCGGGCAGGGCATCGCGGTCGATCTCACCTGGCGCTGCGCGAGGCCGTAGGAGCCTGAGATGCGACGCTGGCCGCGGCGACTGGCGATCCTGCTTCTCGCGGCCTCACTCGCCGCGTGCAGCCCGGGCGCGGCCCGGCCATCGGGTGGCCTGACCGAGGCCCAGGCGTTCGCCGCCGCACGCTCCGCATTCCCGGACGCGACCGGCGTCGTGAGCGGGCAGGTCGGACAGATGCGCGACTTCGACACGAACCAGCAGGTCATGCCGGGCGACCAGTGGGTGTGGGCGGTCGTCGTCTCTGGCACGTTCCCGTTCAGCTGCCCAGCGCCCGCACCCGACCTCACCCCAGCGCCATGCCCGCCGCCCGGTACGACGATGACGGTGGTCCTCGACTACGCGACCGGGAAGTTCCTCGAGGCGTTCGGAACCGCCGGGGCCATCCCGTCTGGTCCGCCGAACGTCCCACAGTCGGCGTCGCCCGCGGTCGGCGCAGCAACCTCCGGGACGACGGGATCCTCGACCACCTCTTCGCCGGAGGTCGGCTGTCACGGTGGACTCACGACCGCGACCTGTGCCGGCGCCGAGTGGCGGGCGCGAGCCGCACTCGATCCGGCGACCAAGCAGCCGCAGTCATGAGCCGCGTCGAGTTCGGGCGAGCGATGGGCGAGCCGCGGGACGCGCGCGTGCCGCCGATGGCACCCGAGTCGGCCGACGAAGCCCTCGTGACGGAGCTCGACGGATCGCCCCTCGAGGCCGAGCGTGTCTGGCCGCAGATGCCCTCAGGCCCGACGCTCCTCGTCGGTCTCCTCATCGTGCTCGACACCGCGGTGCGAGGCGCGGGCCTGATCGCTGTGCCCGGCTGGCAGCACGGGCTGTCGTGGTTGCTCGTGTCGGTGGTGGGCCTGTCGTGGCTCGGGGGCATCGGGCTGCTCGCGCTGCCTGCCGTTGTGCTGGCTTCGCGACCGACGCCGGCGCCCCATTCGGCGTCCCGTCGCCGCGTGCTGCTCGTGGCGGCCACCCTGCTCGCGACCGGTGAGGTCTGTGTGGCGCTTCAGCAGCTCTGGGTCGTGTCGCTGAACGTGCTGCCCGGCGCGTCAGCGTGGCTGGAGCTGCCGGCACGGGCATCGACGCTGGTCACGTTCGTCTCGACCCTCGCCTTCGTCGTTGGCGTGGCCCTGGTCGGCGTCGCGTTGCGGAGTGCGGATCAGTCGCGCGCGGAGGCTCTTCCCGAGCGTCGCTCACGGCTGCTCGCCGCGTCGCTCGGCCTGCCGGCGCTCGTGGCGATCCTCGTCTACTTCGCCCTCGTGTTCGCCAATCCGTCGCGCGTTCCCGTCGACGCGCTGGCGTTCCTTCCCCAGGCGTTCCTGCCGGCTTCCGCGGCGTGGCTCGCCTGGGTCGGCCTGCACGGGCGATCGCGGTTCCCGGCCCGTCGCGTCGGCTGGACCGCCGCGGCGACCGCGGGCACGCTCTGGCTCGTCGTGGGCATCGGCAGCGACGTCGTGCTGTCGTTGGGCCTGGTCTTCTCGTCCGGATGGGCGCTGGCGTTCCTCGTCCCCCTCGTGCTGCAACTGCTCGGCGTCCTGGCCGTCGGCGCGCTCCTGCTGGCGGTGCGCCTCGGCGTCGCGGGTGAGTTCGGGGGAGAAAGACCCGCCGACGCTCCGCCCGTCGTG
The DNA here is from genome assembly GCA_021812735.1 of Chloroflexota bacterium. The sequence continues at coordinate 1,947 of JAKAMV010000061.1, forward strand.
CGTGGGGACGACCCGTCCGCGCCCGGCAGGAGCGATGGCGAGCCCCCGTTGCCCCGACTCGTCCGCGCGTCGCGGCCGCCCGGACCTCCGGGACGCCGGCGCGGTCGCGGGATCGCCGCCGCGGGGGCGCTCGCGACGGTGCTCATCGCGCTCGTGGCGGCGAACGGGCTCGTCCCGAGCGGTGCGTCCCACGCGTCGCCGACGCCGCCGCATCCGGCGACGCCGCCTCCGCTGTCGCTGCTGGCGGTTCCACCCACAACTTCGGGCGAGCCGTCCGTCGTCCTCGACCACGCCGACTACGGGTTCGGTCCCGGCGGTGGCTGGTCGCCGGACGGGTCGGCCTACGCCGACGTCGCGCAGGTGTCGGCCACGGACACCGCGGTCCACGTGGTGTCGTCCGACGGACGCCGCCTGCTGACTCTCCCGGGCCAAGGGGTGGCCTGGGTCGACGGGTACCACGTGGCGGTCGCGGGGCCGTACATCGGCGACAGCGGTGCGACCGAGGTACGTATCCACCCCGTGACTGCCTACGGACCTGCCGCCGCCAGCCCGCTCCTCACCCTCGGCCCGCCGGATGCGACCGTCCCCGGCAGATGGTCGAGCTGGATGCTCGGCAGCGGGAACGGCGCGGTGGCCCTGACGAAGTGGTCGCCGGACGCGCCGCCCGCCGTGTTCAGCGTCTGGACCGCCGACGGCGGGCTTCGCGGGCCCGCGAGCGGCTCACCCGCGTCGTGGTCGCCCTACGGCACCCGCCTGGCTGCCTGGCTGCCGCCTGCCAGCATCTCGGGGCGGACGGACGGCGGCGTGGTCCTGGCGGCCACGGGAAGCCCGACCCCCGGGATGGCGGCGCTGTACGACGCCTGGCTGCGGATGATCGTCTCGTTCCCCGAGGTGACGCTCGACACGCGGTTCGGTCTGCGCTGGAGCCCCGACGGCGCGTGGCTGGTCGGCGAGCGCATCCCGACCGACACGACGGCGGGTGGCCCGGTGCTGCTGCCGGTCCCGAGGGGCACCGAGGGCATGCCGGACGACCGACGGATCGAACAGCTTCCGCCCGACGTCCGGGCACTCGGCTGGATCTCGGGCAGCGAGCTCCTCGTGGCTCGCGCAGGCATGCTCGCGACGTGGCAGACCACGCCCGCTCCGGGACGGCTGGTCGCCGCCGTGCCCTCCGGGACCGTCGCCCGCCAGGTCCCCGACGGCACGACGCTCATGCTCGCGTCGGGCCGGCCGATTGCCCGGGTCTCGTCGATCGGTGGCTCGACCGCCATGAGCCCGGCCGATGACGGGTCGATCAGCACGAGCGGGATCCTCGCGTACCACGCCCAGCCATCCGGGCCGGTCGGAGAGGAGCGCGCGATCCCGGTCGGGGCACTGCCGGAGGCGCCGCTCCCGCCCGTGCTCGGTGCGCCGGCGCCCGTCACCGGCTGCCGGCCGATGGACCCGGCCTCCGTGACCTCGGGGTTCGCCGTCGTCCTGTCCTCCGGCTCCGCCGTTTCGACGGGCATGCTCGATGGGCGTCATCTCGGGTCGATAGATATTCCCGCTGCCCCCTGGCGCCAGCCCTCGACCGACCCCCTCGACATCCCGGCGGCCGCCCAGCTCACGCTGCTCGCCCAGCCGCCCGACGGCGGCACGCCCTGGTGCATCGGGGGCGCGACCGTGACGGCCGCGGTGTTCTCGGCGGTGAACGCGCCACCCGACCAGCAGCACGACCTCGGCAGCATCTCCGAGCCGGCCGCGGGCCTGCTGCTGGCCGCGCTCCCCGAGGGCGACTGGGTCGTACGGGTCGACGTCTCGGCGCAGACGATCGACGGCTCGACGGCCGACGAGACGGCCTACTTCCGCGTCCGCGCGGGCCTCCCGCCGGCACCGACCCCGGTCCCGGCCGGACCCCCTGCCGTGGCCTGCGCCACCGACCCGGTCTCGCCGCCCGGCGTTTCGCTCGCTGTCGGATCGGACATGCAGGCCGGGGTCATCGGCGCGAGCACCTGGCGCGGCACCGCGGTCGACGTCGGGAGCGAGCCGCTGCCGAGTCCCACGGTGACGGTCGACGCCTCGGCCGTACCGGACGTCCGCATCGCCGGCGACGCGTGCGCGCTCGCCTGGTCGGTCGGCTACGCCGCGATCCCTTCATCCGGCGGGCCGGTCCTTTACGACATCCTGGGTTCGCTGGCGGCGCAGGCGAACCCGACGCTCGATCCCTCGTTCGCGCGGCAGGACCGCATCCGGCTCGCGCCGATCCCGTGGGGCGACTGGGTCGTACGGGCGGACCTCGCGTTCGCCGACGGGCAGGTCATCGCCTACTGGCGCGTGCACGTCCCCGGGCCCACGGATGGGGAGGCGCAGGCGGCGGCGCGGCAGGTCGCGGAACGCTTCGAGCGCGCGGTGTACGCGGACCACGATGCCGCCACCGCCTGGCCGCTCCTCGCACCGTTGTCGCAGCGTTCGGTCGGCGGCCGGACCGGCTGGACGCGGCTCGCCGCGCAGCTCGCCTCGGACGCCGGCTCGACGTGGTTCATCGGGAGCGTGGACCAAGGGACGGGCGGCATCAAGGCCGTGTTCGGCGCGCTCGCCGGCGACGTCCGCGCGACGGCCGACGTGCGCGAGGCGTTCGTGGTCAATGTCGACCATCGCCGCGCGTCCGACGGCGCGTCGACGTTCGAGCAGATCATCGTGGCGCCGCTCCTCGACGGGAGCGGCTGGCGCGTCTGGCTCGTGCGATGAGAGGGGAGTGATGGAGCGCGGCCGACGGCTTCGGGCCGGACACGCGCTGGCCCGCGCGTGGCGCGGCGCATGGCTGGGGGATTGCGGCCCCGAGGGCGATGGGAGGCTGACATGAGGACAGGAGCGAAGCGCCGGGACGGAGATGGCCGCCCAACCCGTCTGGTCGCGCTGCTCGCGACGGCGCTCCTCACCGGATGCGGTGGCACGGGGCCGTCGCCGAGCCTGGGCTCCACACCGCCGGGCTCGACGCCGATGACACTACCGGAGGCCACGTCCAGCACACCATCGCTGGCTCCGACTCCTGCCGAAACGCCGGGCACGTCGCCGCTCGCCAGTCTCGCGCCGAGCGCCGCGCCGAGCACGAGTCAGGACGGGATGGCGATCTCCGCCGTTCCGCGCGCGTCGGCCGATCCGGCTCTGGCCAGGACCGCGGCCTCGGCCGTCGACGCCTTCGGGCTCGCGCTCTACCGCCGACTCCTGGCCGAGCCGGATGTGGGGCTCGCCGCGAAGAACGCCGTCATCTCGCCGACCAGCATCGGCCTCGCGCTCGGCATGCCCCTGCCGGGAGCGAAGGGCGCCACCGCGACGCAGATGGACGCCGTCCTTGGGACGAGCGGGTGGAGCGTCCACGGCCCGGGGCTGAACGCGCTCGAGCAGGCGCTCGTCTCGCGCGATGCGTCGTGGACCGACGAGACGGGCGACCACGCCCTCGCCCTGCGCATCGCGAACGCGGCGTACGGCCAGGCGGGCTGGACGATCGAACGGCCTTACCTCGACGCGATCAAGGCGGCCTTCGGGACCGGCCTTCGGCTAGCCGACTTCGCCGCCGACCCCGGCGCGGCGCGCGCGGCGATCAACGCCTGGGTGAACGGTCAGACGGCGGGTCGCATCCCGCAGCTCCTCTCGCCGACCGATATCACCGCGCTCACCCGGCTCGTGCTCGTCAACGCGATGTACCTGAAGGCGGGCTGGGAGGCGCCCTTCTTCGAGCAGCAGACGGCGCCCGCGTCGTTCACGCGCCTCGACGGCTCGACCGTGCAGGTGCCGACGATGCACACGATGGGCGGCGAGGGCGGTGGCATGCGCCCCATCCCGTACACCTCGGGCACCGGCTGGCAGGCGGTCGAGCTGCGCTACCGTGGCGGGCCCGGGTTCGACGACGCGCCCCTCGCGATGACGCTCGTCCTGCCGGCCGACCTGGCGAGCTTCGAGCAGCACCTGACGGCGTCCCAGCTCGGGCGCATCACGACCGCGCTGGAGGCGCAGCGGGCGAGCTTCGAGGACTTCATCCCCTGTCCCTGGGCGAAGGCGGGCGACCACCCGAGCTGCTACCCGTACGCCCTCCGGCTCGACCTGCCACGCTTCTCGATCGAGACGCGCGCCGACCTGAAAGCCCCGCTGCAGGCCCTCGGCATGCCCCTCGCCTTCGATCAGGCGGGGGCCGACTTCAGCGGCATCCACGTGCCGCAGGGCGGCGCCGACCGCCTGTTCGTTTCGCAGGTCGTGCACCAGGCGAACATCGACGTCGACGAGCACGGGACCGAGGCGGCGGCGGCCACGGCGGTGATCGGCGGCACCGGCGGCGGCCCGGGCGCGGCGCGGGAGATCACGCTCCGGCTCGACCATCCGTTCCTGTTCTTCGTGCGGGACCTGGCGACCGGCGCCGTGCTGTTCATGGGCCGGGTGACTGATCCCTCGGCATGAGCGAGCGGCTGGTGCATGTCCCGCGGACAGGGCTGCACAGAAGGTGGCGGTCGGTGACGGTGTGGGTGCGAGTCGCGGTCGCGGTCTTCGTTGCGCTCGCGCTCGGAGCGTGCAGCGCATCGTCCGGTGCCTCGACTGGGCTCGGGGGAGGCGCACCCAGTCCGTCGGGACCAGCATCTCCCGTGGCGGCTTTCGCAGGCGGCGGATCGCCCGCGCCGTCGGCCACTTCCGCGCCATCCTTGCCGTCGGCTGGGGGCTGGCCGGTGTCGCCCGAGCCGCTCCCGAGCGCGATGTCGGGGACGCACGAGACGCTCACGTGCGGCGGCATGACGTTCCCGCGCTCGGCGCTCGGTGCGCCGACCGGCGCGCAGCACCGGGCCGGTCCCGAGTACGACGCGCTGCGAGCGGCCCTGGCGCAGTTCGCGGGGGAGTTTCCCGGCGGCGGGACGTGGCCCTGGCAGCTCGTCGCCGAGGATGCGACGGGAGCCACGTTCCTCGCCCGGACCGATGCCCTGGGCGCGCCGGGCTGGGTCTCGGTCGAGACGGCCCACGACGCGAACGGATGGCACATGCGCACGATCGGACAGTGCAACCTCGCCGTGCTGATCGCTCCCGGCCTCGGCCCGGCCCGCTGGGCGCTCGACCCTGCCTATCCGGCGCCCGGCCCCGCCTCGACCGAGCTCCACGTGCTCGTCTGGGAAGTGCAGTGCAGCGGCGGCAGCCCGCTCACCGGACGCATCGGACCGCCGGTCGTCGACTACGGCACGAGCACCGTCACGGTCACGCTCGGTGTTCGCCCGCTCGGTGGCGTCCAGACCTGCCCCGGGTCACACGGCACTCCGGCCATCGTCCGTCTCTCGGAGCCCCTGGGATCCCGGACGCTCCTCGATGGCGGCACCGTGCCGGCGGCCGTCCCGTCGCCCATGTTCTGACGGGAGGACACGCATGAGGGCCGACACGGACGAGGGGTGCTTCGTCCGGACGCTGGCCGGGATTGAACACTCCGGCTTGGTCGTGCGTCTGGAAGAGACGTGATCGGGGAGCGGGGATTGGAGGGAGCAGACAGGGTGGGCGCGGCCGCGCGCGAGATCGCCGGTGGGCGCAGCGAGGCGTTCGGCCGCCTGACCGCGGCGCGCCTCGATCGCGCCTATCGCCTGGCCGCGATCCTGCTCGACGACCCGCTCGAGGCGCAGGACGCGGTGCACGATGCGACGATCCGGGCCTGGACCGCCTTCGATCGGCTGCGCGACCATGACTCGTTCGACGCCTGGTTCGACCGGATCCTCGTCAATGGCTGCCGCGACCGCTGGCGGCGCCGCCGGATCCGGCCCATCACACTCCCGGACCTGCCCGAGCCTGCGATGGCCGACCCGCTGGGCGACTGCGCGGAGCGTGATGCCGTGCGCGGGGCGCTGGCGACCCTTGATCCAGAGCAGCGTCTCGTGCTCGTCCTGCACTACGTCGAGGGGCTCACCAGCGCCGAGATCTCCCGCCGTACTGGCACGCGGCACGGCACCGTGCGCTCCCGCCTGCACTACGCGGTACGAGCGCTGCGCGCGGCGTACGAGGCGGCCGAGCGTGACCCCGGAGGCCAGCCATGAGCACCGATCGCTTCGACGACATCGTGCGCGACGTGCTCCTCGAGCGCGCCCCCGCCGAGACACCGCCCGAGCTGCGCGCGCGGGTGGCCGCCGTGCCCGGGGAGGTGCGTCAGCCCCGTCGGGCGTCGAGGCTGCTGGAGATGGCAGCAGCCGTCGTCGCCGCTGTCATCGTGGGCGGGACGTTGCTCGGGCTGATCGGGCTCCGCGGGCTCACGGTCGGGCCTGCGCCGGCTGTCATCCCCACCCCGCCGCCGATGTCCGCATTCTTCACCGGCGGTGTGCGGTTGGCCGGGCTCATCGACGCCGAGCACGGCTGGGCGTACGTCGCGGACCATCTCGTCATGACCGACGACGGGGGCGCGCACTGGCGTGACATCACCCCGCCGACGTCGGCACTCTCCTTCCTGGGCAACCCGAAGGGCGTCGCGTTCACCGACCCGGAACATGGCTGGGTCGCCGTCGCCGAGACGTTCGCAAGCGACATGGACCAGTCGTACGGCCGTGTGGACGTGTGGCGCACCGACGACGGAGGTCGCAGCTGGAGCCCTGTCCAGCTGCCAAAGGCCCTCGTGAATAATATTGGCTACACCGTCCCCGACGTGCAGTTCGACTTCCTCGACGCCGAGCACGGCTTCGCGCTCCTGTCGGGAAGCGACGTGCAGGGTCCCGGCGACAGCGACCTGTACTGGACGGCGGATGGCGGCCGGACGTGGTCGCCTGATCGCCCGACGGGATCGGGCCGCTCGGGGATCACGGGCTACCTCGCGTTCGCCAGCGCGACCAATGGCGCCATCGTCTATCGGGGCCTGAACGCCTGGGACGTCACGCCGCGGGTGGCCGTGACGCGAGACGGGGGCATGAGCTGGCGCACTGTGCCGCTGCCCCTGCCGACCGCATGCTCCAGCGGTTCCTGGGCCGGGCAGCCGCGCCTGTTCGCCGACGGTTCCGGCGTGCTGACTGTGCACTGCACCACGACTCGTGCGGATGGCGGCACGATCTTCTTCGTCACGAACGATGCCGGCGCGACGTGGAGCCGCGCAGGCATGCTCGCCGGTGATGACGCGGCCGTTGCGGTGATCAGTCCGCAGCACTGGGTGGCGCTGCCGTGGGCCACCGGACAGCCGCCCGTCGTGCGCCGAACCGCCAATGCCGGGCAGAGCTGGTCGACGGTCGCCTTGGCAGGCCCGGCGTTCGGGGCGGCGACGCCGGTCCAGTTCGTCGATCCGGAGGTTGGATGGGCCGTCGTGCCCGACAACCTCTCGGTCTCCGATGGTCACGAGCGGCTCTGGGCCACGGCGGACGGCGGCGCGACCTGGCACGCGCTCGATCCCGCGTCTGCGCTCTCCACGCCCCCGCCCTCGCCGGCGCCGACCTTCGGCCCGGCCGCGCCAGGCGGATCGGTGCCGCCCACCGATGCCCGCCCCTGGGCCGGTCTCTCGCTGCGTGCGCTCGATCAGGCGCCGACCTACCCGGCGACGCTGGCCTCCTGGGACGGCGGGTACCTCGCGCTGCACGACGGCACGAGTGACTTCGGGGCGTGGATCTCGCGCGATGGTCGCTCGTGGACCGCGTTGGCCCGGGGCACGTTCGGCCAGGCGAGCATCGGGATCGCCGCCGGGGCCGGTGGGCGGGTCTTCGCCGTCACGCAGACGTTCGACGGAACCGAGCAGGCCTGGGTCTCGACGGACGGGATGCACTGGTCGGCCACGCCCGGCGGCTGTCCGCCGATCCGCACATCCGGGGAGGAGCAGCTCGCGGGCACGGCGGTCGGTCTGATCGCCGTCACCGATGACCCGCAGTACCAGCTCGCGTTCACCGCCGACGGCGCCAGCTGGACGACCGTCGCCCTGCCCGGCGCCGGGCTCGACAGCGTGCAGGCGGTGGCCGCGATCGGGGACACGTTCGTGGCGGTCGGGTCGCTCGGCACCAACAGCCTGACCTCGCACTCGACGCCCGCCGCGTGGTGGTCCACGGACGGCGTGCACTGGAGTGTGGCGAGGGTGGCAGCGCATCCAGGCGACGGGCTCTACCGCGTCGCCGCCGGCGGCTCCGGGCTCGTAGCGGTGAGCCTGACGCCGGGCGGGACGCCCGGCCGCGGCTCCTTCTGGACGTCGCCCGATGGGCGGGGCTGGGACCTGAGCGACGCTGACCCGCTGGGGACCTGGACGCCGGCGGTCGGCGGCCCGGGGGTAGAGGGCAGCGCCAACGGGGTGTTCACGGGCGACGGGACGCGCATCCTCGGCTACGGCACGCGGGACCTGTCGAAGGGCCTGGAATACTGGAGCTCCGCGGACGGCACGAACTGGAACCGCCTGGCACTGAGTGGCGGCCCGGCCGGGGGCGCCGATGGACAGCCGTTCCTGTTGCGCGACGGGGTGCTGTTCGTCGGTCCCAACGGGACCTGGTTCGGCCAGGCGGCCCGGTAGGGGAGGCCAGGAGACGGGCGCTCCCCGGTGGCGCGGACACGCCGCCCGGCGTCCTGGTGGCGCGGGCGCGTGGTCGCCGTTCGGTGGTCGATCCGGGCAACGACGCCCCGCTGCCAGGCCGGCCGCGCCCGACGAAGACCTGGGCGACGCCGAACCCGTCAGCGGATGCTTGCTACCTCCCCGCCAGCAGCGCGGCGAACCAGCTCCAGGCCGTGCCGTTGAAGCCGGTCTGCACGAGCTGCGGTCCGTTCACGATCGTCCGGACCCCGTCGGAGGCAATGCCGGTCATCGCCACACACGCCCAGTCGATTGCAGGTGCAGAGTCGGTCTCCACCGGCCCTGCCAGCATCATCGAGCCCGCCGGCCACCAGCGGGCCGCAGGCGCTCGCGGGTCGGGCGGGGGGATGGTGAAGGAGTCGATCGTCGGGGGCGGCCCCGACAGCACGGGTCCCGTCGCATAGGGGTGCGTCGCCGACGGCGAGAGGCATGCCCACGGCTGGCTGTCGGGCGCCACGCCCGGCCAGGCCTCCACGCGCAGGTCGCGCCAGCCTGCGAGGACGGCCGGGTCGCGGACGATGAGCGCCACCCAGGTCGTGCCCGGTTCGCTCGCCGTCGCTCCGGTCCCGGAGGCCGAGGTGGCGATGGTTTCGGGCGTGGGCGCGCCGATCCGATTGTTCCGGTGGGGATCCGGGCTGGGGACGGGCACGCCCACCGCGGACAGCCGGGCCTGTACGGGGGCCGACACCGCGAGGAACGCCGCGGGGACCATCACGGCGGCCAGCACGAGGAGGGCCGCGGCAGCGAAGACACGCGGCCTCGACCCCAGCTTGATGCCGCTCGTCCGCCACGCGCCAGCGGCCCACCAGAAGGGGAGCGAGAGGAGCACCGCCACAGCCGCCCAGTTGAGCGCGCCCGACCAGCCCAGCAGCGCGTAGGCCCCGAGCGCCACCACACCGAGCGCGACGAGCAGCCGGCGGACGGTGCGGGCACGGTATCCCGCCCGGGAGGCCACGACCGGAGTCACCCGCATGCCGGCCACGAGCGCCGCGATCCCGAGCGGCAGCAGCGAGAGGGCCGAGTTCCACCCGGCATCGACCGAGAGCGACCAGCCGGTCCCGAGCACGCGGTCGAGCGTCCCCACGAGGACCTCGACGACGACCGCGCCGAGGAGGGTCGCGGCGAGCCCGGCGAGGCCGCCCCAGAGGCCGCCCGTGACGACGGCCCAGCCACCGGCGCCCGCGGCTGCGAGCAATCGGCGCGGCGAGCGCCGGGCGCGTGTCAGCTCGCCGGCCAGGCCGTATGGGTCGCCGAGGCCCTCGATCGCGGCGCGCTCGGCCGCGTCGTGCTCGGTTCCCGCCACCTCGAGCGCCGCGCTCGCGTCGGCGAGGTGATCGGCGAGCTCCTCGAGGATCTCGCGGCGCTCGGAGGCGGCGAACGGCAGGCCCGACTCGACCTTCGCGAGGAACGCGGTCAGCCGGTCGGACGCGGGGAGCGGTCCCATCGACCGGTCGAGTCGAACCTCCGCGCCATCGGGATCGTGCTCGCGGGATCGGCGTGGACGTCGCTCAGGCATCGGCCGGGTTCCCCCGCGTGACCTGCTGCACGCTGCGGGCGAAGGCTTCCCACTCGCGCTCCTGCTCGGCCAGCAGCCGCACGCCCTTGGCCGTGATGCGGTAGTAGCGTCGGCGCGGCCCGACGTCGCTGTCGCGCCAGCTCGCCTGCAGCGCGCCCTCGGTCTCGAGGCGGTGCAGCGTCGGGTAGAGCCATCCCTCGCCCGGCGCGATCGCCGAGCCGGTGCGCTCGCGGATCCGTGCCGCGATCTCGTAGCCATAGAGCTCGGCGTCGCGCAGGACCGCGAGGACCAGGAGCGCCGTCGTCCCCTTCAGGAGCTGCGAGCGGACCGTGGCGACTACCTCACGTTCTGATGTAGCGCCATGCTGGAGGCGGCAGGTGGCTCTGTCAAGTGCCGTCGTGCGGTGTCGCTCTCGTTCGGCGTGTCCGGCTCCGTCGATCAGCGGTACATCCACGTCCAGGCCAGAGCCCCGACCCGCTCTTCCTGCCGAAGCCCATGCCAGGAGAGGCGCGAGCGCTCGAAGCCGCGCCGCAGGAGCATGTCTTCCGACGGGCTGCCGCGCTCGACGCCGAAAACGCGCACCCGGCGATCCCTCGGCAGGCTGTCGAGGAACCGGCCTCCCGCGCCCCGCAGGGGACGATCGGCCACGAGGGTCCAGACGTGGATGGCGCCGGTACGGTTGGTCTCCACCAGGCCGCGGAGCCCGGGCGCGACGCGCTGGTCATGCGGCCAATCCCAGTGGGGAACGACTTCCCGGATGATCCGGCGCTGCTCGGCCGCCATGTCGTACGCCGCGGCCTTCGCTTGGGCACGCTGCCGATGTCGTGCCTCGGCGGCCTTGATGGTGCCGGTCAGCAGGCCCCAGCGGCGCAGATCGCCGAGGGCGGAGTGCCGGTCACGGGCGGTCCCGCGCAGCTCGGTGCGGACACGCTCGAACTCCCGGCGGGCGACCTGCTCGACGATGGCCGGATCCGCGGCGGCAAAGCGTTCGAGGGGCGAGACCGCGAGCTCGGCACGGCGGCGCACCTCTCTGTCGGCGAATGAGAACGCACGATGGTAGTCGGTCCCCGCGGCGATCATCTCGTAGGCGAGGGGGTGATGGTGCTCGCTCCGGTAGCGGTCCAGCTCCCGTGATCGGTACGCCTCCGGGCGCGCTTGCAGGGACGCGCGCACCTCGTCAACGAGTCTAGCCGGGAGTCGCCGGTCGACTGCAGTATCGGGAACCACCAGTGGACGTCTCCAGGCCCACGCGGCCGGGTCCAGGCCGACAGCCGGGTGGCTGACCCGCCATGTATGGGCGGGATCACGCTGGCGTCAAGGGCGGCTCTGGCTTGTGCGGCAGGAAGCGTTGTTGGCGGTTGGCTTGGCTACTTTGCCGGCTGGCTTCGGGCAAAGGAGGGCCGCCTTGACGGCGGGCCCACCAGGCCACGGGCCTACGGCCGGACGACCATTGCGTCCGAGCAGGCGGCGCTCCACAGCTCCTGGACGGGGGCCGGGTCGCCGGCCTTCGCGCCCGCGACGACCTGCCTGATCTCGTCGCGGATCGAGTCGTCGGCGAAGCGCGCGTCGCCAATCAACATGAGCTTCGGGAACGTTTCGATCCGGGACAGCGCATCCGCCTGGCTGGAGGCGTCCCCGGACCGGTTCGCCGTGAGCCAGTAGTCGGTCCAGGCGCACATGTAGTGCTGCTGGACGTTCAGCGTGCCGGCGTACTTGGCGCGCCCCCCGTCCATCTCGGCCGCGGCTCGGATCTGCGCGAGCGGGTAGGAGTAGCCCGGCGGGAGCGCGTTGTCAGCCACCGCCGCGCTGATCTCCGCGTCGATCTCGGCGACCGTCGCGGGGTGGTCGACGGGACCCCACTCCCGGATGATCACGCCGGCGGCCGCCGTTCCGGCCACCAGGAGCGCGGCGACGAGGCCGAGGCCGACCGCGGTCCGGCGGCGGCGCGGCAGCGCCACGTGCCGGCGCTCGAGCGCGGCGTCGAGCCGGCCCCGGATCCGGCTGCGCGCATCGGGCGCGAGGTCGGCGGCGAGTGCGCGGGTCAGGAGCTCGTCGAGCTCGTCGGTGTCGAGGTCAGCGATCATGGCGTGCAGCCTCCCGGAGCGACTCAAGCGACCGGCTCATCAGCTTCTTGGTCGCGTCCTCGCTCCTGCCGATGACGTGGGCGATCTCGCGGGCCGACAGGCCCGCGGCATAGCGGAGCGCGAGGGCGTCTCGCGCGGGCTCGGGCAGCCGGGCGAGAAGACCCATCACGAGGTCCCGCTCCTCGGCGGCCTCGGCCGCGGCCTCCGGCGACGCCGCGGTCGCCGTCAGCGCCGCCGCCTCGTCGAGCGCGGCCTCCCGCGATGCGCGCCGGTGCGAGTCCACCCAGGCGTTGCGCGCGATGGCGAGCAGCCACGGGCGGAAGCCCGCGCGCCCGGTGCGGAAGCCGCCGATCGCGCGGAGCGCCCGCTCGAAGGCTGCCGCGGTCAAGTCCTCGGCCCTGTCCTCGGACGCGCCGCGTGCTCGGAGGTAGCGGTAGACGGCGACGGCGTGGCGCTGGTAGAGCACCCCGAACGCCTCGCGGTCGGTGCGGGCCCGGACGGCGAGCACCTCGTCCTCGTCTGGCAGTGCAGCGACGCAAGCCGCCGAGAGCGGCGTGGCGAGATCGTCCATGTTCCCTCCAGCATGACGCCAGACGGCCTCTTCGGGAGGGATACGCACGAACGACTCGAACCGGGACATTGACGCCGCACCGGCCGGCTCCACCTGCGGAAGCCACCGAGAACAACGCTTCCTGCCGCACAGGGGCTCTGCCGCCAACCACCAGCGGGTCAGCGGCGAGGCCCGCCACCGTTGCGCACCGTCGGCCTGCCCGCAGCGGCCTTCTCGCGGTGGAGTGAGGTCAGGTTGCATGTATCCGTACACCGCGCTGACCGGCGCGATCGCGGTGCCGTTCGAGCTCCCGGCGCGTCAGCCGATCGTGCACCTGCGGGCCTCTCTCATCAGGAGCCTCGACCCAGCCCAGGCGGCCCTGGCTAGGATCCGCAGGAGCGTGGCGGCATCACGAGACGGGGCGAACGGCCGTCCGGGCGGCGTGGCGGATGCCTGGACCGCGAGGACGAGCCCCAAGACGAGGACCTCCAGGAGTCCGGTCGTCGGTCTGGCTTCGACGGGAGCGAGGGCGTGAATGCCGAGCGCCAAGGAGGCCGTCAGGGTCCACTGGCCGGATGCTCGGCCGAGCGCCCACCTTCGAGTTCCGCCCGCCCACCGGCGTCCGGTCCCACGAACGCCACCGCTGCGCGGTGACGGCCGAGGCGGCCACTCGGGACGCGCGGCAGATGGCGGGGCGGATCGATGCCCGCCACCGGCACCCGCGGGCGCTGCCCGCCGCCCTTTCAGTGCGGCGTACGCGGCGTTCACCCGCGCCATGGCCTCGTTGGACCCACCGGCGTCCGGGTGGTAGACGCGCGCGAGCCGACGGTACGCGCGGCGAACAGTCGACGGATCCGCGCCGCGAGGGACCCCCAGGACGCTGTACGGATCCACGTCAGGGCCCGCCTCGGTCGCCTGGCCGATCGAGCGCGCGAAGGAGCGCCCAGCCAGCAGCAGCGAGAAGCCCAGCCCCGAGCGCGACGGCCACGGAGATCGCGACGATCGCGAGGAGCAGCAGCCGGAGGAGGAGCCGTCCGAGCGCCATCAGGCCGCCCCTACCTCGGCAGGCGGCAGCTGGGTAATCGCGTCGCTGAGCGCGTCGCCGCTGAGGGTGTGCTCGTGCATCAGCTGCTCGGCAAACGCCGTCAGGGCGTCCATCCGTCGCTCCAGGATCGCGCGTGCCCGCGCCGATTGCCGGTCGAGCTCGACGCGCACGTACGTGGCCCGCGCGTCGAGCAGGGCCGGCCCCGCCTCCATCCCGTATGGGTCGACTGCCAGGCTGCCCCAGGTGGAGTCGCCCCCTGACTCGAGCCGCGCCAGGAGGAGGCGCGTGGCCTGGGCGGCGTCGCTGGCCCCGCCCTGCGATGTCGACCCGGTCGCCAGCTGCTCGCCGATCTGCCCGGCGACCAGCACCGCCACCCGGTCGAGCAACTCCGGGTCGGAGAGATCGGTCGGCGACCGATCGTCTGGTCCGAGCTCCGTGCGGCCGCCGCGGTGGTCGCCAATGCTCACCGCGGTGATCGCGCCTGGCCCCATGGTCTCGAGGGCCACGATGAGGTGCGCGCTCTCGTGCACCGCTTGGCGGCGGCGCTGGGCCAGGCTGAGGGGCGGGACCTCGTCCCGCTCGCCGTGCGCCCTGATGGCCTCCTCGAGGTGGCGCTGCGAGAGGGCCGGGAGGCCATCCGAGACGGAGAGCGCCAAGCCCTCGTCGAGCGCGGCCCGGATGTCCGCGCCGCTGCGACCGCGCGTCAGCTCTGCCGCGCGACGCACGTCGATCGGCTCGACGACCCGACGCTGCGACAGGAAGTACGCGAAAAGCTGGGCTCGCTCCTCGAGGGTCGGCAGGTCGAGCCGGATGATCCGGCTGCCGAACCGGCCCTCGCGCAGCAGCGCCGGGTCGAGGAGTGCCGGGGGAGCGTTGGTCGAGGCCACCCAGCAGACGCTGCCGGAGCCGCGGAGACCGTCCAAGGCTGCCAACATGGAGTACAACACGGCCCTCGAATGGCGGTCGTGCAGGCGAGAGCCGCGCTCGAGCGCGACCGCGTCGAGCTCGTCGAGGTAGATGACGGCCGGTTCCGGATGGCGGGCGAAGTGCCGCGCGAGGCGGGCCACGAGCCCGCCGGTCAGTTCGTTCGCCTGGCACTCGTAGTACGGCACGTTGCCGACCAGGGACGCCAGGATTCGCGCGAGGTTCGTCTTGCCAGCGCCCGGCGGGCCCGTGAACAGGGCGGCCCGCACGAGCGAGCCGCCAGCCGCGGTCACCTCGTCGGGCGCCCGGAGTGTCGCGGCGAGGCTCTCGACCTCGCGCTTCGCCCGCGGCGAGCCGATGTGGTCGGCGAGCGAGAGCCCGCGGACCTCGACCCGGTGGCGGGCGAGCCAGCGCCGGACCCGCCGATCGTCGTCGCGCTCGATGTGATTCCCCATGCGGCCCTCTCCTTGCGCGAAGCCGCCTGTACGGAAGCGCATCGGTGTCCGTGAGTCGAGGCCATGCGTTCGCTCGATGCGCTGGCTGCTCACCGTTCGCTCGGTTCACGTCGCGGAGGCGGCACTCGCTTGACCTTGTGTGCCGGCCCCGCCAGGGTCGGTCGGCACGCGCAGCGGGCGCGGCTCACGGCCGGCAGGCGCCCGGCGCAGCGCGGGACCGCCTCATGCGCACCTACTGGACATTGCGGGCCATCGCGGACGACACCGGCTACAGCGAGCGGTGGGTCCTCCGCCAGATCGAGCTCCACAGGCTCATAGCGGTCGCCTACGACGCCGGCGGCAGACGCTCATACAGGGTGTCCGACGTCGAGTACCGTCGCTTCCGCGATCTCTACCTGCGCGACGCCCGTGAGCTGCCACGCCGCGACGAAGCGTGAGGCTGGCCCGTCTCGATGCCAACCCGCCCGGACGCTGCGGGGTGCCGGGTGGCTGTTTGGCCTCGGACGTCGTCCGCCCGCCGTGCGCCGAGCGGGCGCGCGGCCGTGTCGCGCCGTGGAGCGAGCGGGGGGACACCAGGGGGGTCGGCCGGGAGACCGACCCCCCTTTAGGAGTCCCCCGCTCGCAGCAACGCCGGGTGGGATCACGGGCGGCGCGTCGGGCAGATCGGCGAAGTTCCTGACCCGTGGCCCCTTGACGGGAAGGGAGCCTCGCTGATGGTCCCCGCGCCGGACCAGCGGTGTCGCAGATGATGACGCGACCGCCGGCGTCATCGGAGCGCGCAGTGTCGACCCCCTCGTACACCCAGCTGATCGAGCGCAGCCTCGTGTCCGCGTGCCTCTGGGACTGGAGCGGCTTCCTCCGTGCGTCCACCATCACCGCCGCAGACTTCGCTGACCCACGACACCGGGAGCTCTTCCAGGTTGGGCTCGCGCTCGCGCGGGCCGGACGGACGGGCGATCCATCTGGCATCGTCGTGGAGCTCGTTCGGCTCGGTCGGCTGGATGAAGCCGGGGGTGCCCAGTACGTCGCCGGGCTCGCGGCAGACCCACTGTCCCACCCACCGCGCGTGGCGGAGTGTGCGGCGGAGATCCGCGAGCTCTCCACGCGCCGGCGCACCGTTGGCGCACTGACCGCGCAGGCGGAGGCGATCGCGGATCCGGCACGTTCGTTCGCCACCTCGCTCGATGCCGTCCGCCAGGCCATCGCCGCGGCCGGCAGCACCGCGAGCGCGGACGAGTTCCCGCGCATCGGGTCGCGCGCCGACGAGGTCCTGGCATCCTTCCGGAATCCCGGCGACGTCGTCATGGTGCCGACGGGCCTCGGGCCGCTCGACGAGGTGATCGGGGGCGGCCTCCGTCCCTCGCAGCTTGTCGTCGTCGCCGGCGCGACCGGCATGGGCAAGACGGCCCTGGCCACCCAGATCGCGCTCGCCGCGGCCGCAACTTCGGCCCGCCACCCCGCGCGCGTCGGCGCCGTGCTCTATGTCTCCTACGAGATGACGGCAGACGAGTTGCTGGTGCGGATGGCGGCTCAGGTGGCCCCGGTGCACGATGGCTGGCACCCGCAGCGGGGCTGGAACGAGCGCGACCTGACGCTCGTCGAGGCCGCCGTGCGCGCGATCGAGCCACTGCCCCTCATCGTCCGCGACGATCTGGCGCCGACCGCCGAGGCGATCCGCGGTTGGGTCGAGCGCTACACGCTCACGCATGGATCACCGGGGCTCCTCGTCGTGGATCATCTGCACCTGATGTCGGCGCCCGGGGTCACGGGCCAATTCGAGACCGTCACGAATCTCGCCAACGAGCTCAAACACATGGCCATGGACCATAGCTTGCCCGTCCTGGCCCTGGCGCAGCTCAACCGGGAGAGTGCCCGCCGCGACGACCACCGGCCCGGGCTCACCGACCTGCGGGCGTCGGGCGCTCTCGAGGCGGCCGCCAACATCGTCGTCCTCGCCCATCGCGACGCGTACTACGCGGATCCCGAGACGCGCGGCGCCCTCGAGGCGGCCGGCGCGCCCGCCGAGCTGCTCGTGCCGAAGAACCGCTCTGGCGCGCCCGGCACGGTCAAGCTCACCTGGCACGGCCCGCGCACGCTGTGGGCGGTCGACCCGACCTGGAAGCCGCGCCACGGCGCTCCGTCCCTCGAGGTCCCTGCCCTCATCGTGCCCCCACCCTCGCCGCTCGATGCGCAGCTGCTCGCGGCCGTGGCCCGGCACGTCGATTCGAGCGGCCGACGTGCTACCCGGGCCACGTTCGCCGCGGCCTTCGGCGCGACCGTCCCGGTGTGGGAGGACTGGTCGGTCGGGCGCCTGGTCGACCGGCTCGCCGCAGGCGGCCAACTGGCATCCGCGCCGGGTGGCCCGAACGGGCAAATCGAGTACTGGATCCCGGGACACGACCCTGGCGCGGGCGGGTCGGGCCACGAGGATGAAGCCACGGTCGAGCTGTTCAGGTAGGCGACGTAGGAACGAGCACGCGACATGCGACGGACCAAACATGACCAACACGATCAGCCACAGCGGTGGTGCCCGACCTGCCGGTGGGACCGCATGACCGAGCCCCAGCGGGAGGCGTACCGAGAGGAGCGCCGTCGCGCCACCGCGGCCGCCTGGCGCCGTGCCCACCCCGAACGTGCAGTCCTGCGCGACCTCTTGACCACGGGCGTCGTGCCGGGCAGTTGCGATCGCTGCGGGCGTGCGGACGACACCGTCGCCATGATCGACTACGACGTCGTTCGCATCACCGGCTGGCGCTGCAGGTCGTGCTGGCGAGTGGCGAAGGCCGAGTGGCGGTCAGCGCACGGCAAGGCGGCCTGACGGACGGTCCGCCGGCTACCAGCGCCGGCGCTTGGGCGGGGGCGGCGGCGGGGGAGGGACGTATCGGCGGGTGGCCTGGTCCACGGCGCGTCGGTAAGTCTGCTCGCTGATGTCGCCGTGCTCCAGGAGCCGCCGGAGGTGCTCGAGGTCGCTGAGCGGGACCTCCGGCGGGGGAGCAGGAGACGAGACCGCGGCCGGCGGTGGCGCGCTGCTCCACTGGTGCCAGATCGCGTAGCCGACGATGGCGGCACTGACCGCGCAGGTCTGCATCCAGGGCAGCGACCAGTGCACCGTCACCGCCGCGGCCACGACGGCGAGCACCGTGACCAGTGTGGTGATGGCCACGTACCCCAACAGCCACCAGGAGGCGCGATTGATCAGCGCGCTCATCGGTCGGGCGATCCCGCTCGCCGGCGCGCCAGATGGATCGTGATCGAGCTGACCGGCCCGAGCGACGACCAGGGCGCCCGGGCGGTGGCGCCGGGGGCGCCCGTCGGCATGAGCCGGACCGGGCGCGCGTCGGGCGGCAGGTACAGTCCCTCGATCGGCACGTCGTCGCCGGCGTGGAAACGGGCGGTCTCGCGGACATCGTCCACGTCGAGATCGACGCCGCGGCTGAGCACCGCGCCGTCGCGCACCCAGATTCCGCACGCCTCGCAGCGCAGGGTCTCGACGCCGGGCCCCGCGTCCGGTGCCGACGATTCGACCGCCGGGGTGTACCAGCACTGCGCGGCGACCTCGCCGATCCCGCAGGCCGGACACGCGATCGCGATGGCTCGTCCGATGGTCCGCACTGTCCAGTCCTCCTGTGCTCGCTCCCACTGGCGATCCGGGTTCTCTGGAGCGCCGCCGCCGTCCTCCTCGGTCCGGCAGCGGCATCCGGAGCCTCGGCAGGATCGGCCGGATGTCAAGCCAGGGCCTGTGCGTCCGTATGACCGAATGCGGTTGGGGAATGGGTCGGCCGCCTGCCGGGAGCGAGATACTGGTGTCAAGTCCCCACGGGGTTCTTGTGCGTCAAGAACGGTTGGCAAGTCGCGCGGTGAACGCCCACGGATCCTGGTGTCAGGCTCCCTCATACAACCGGGCAAGATCGACGAGCTCCACGTCTCGCCGTCCTTCGGCCTCCAGCCGCAGTTCGTCGCTGAACCCGGACCGACCGAAGAGCAGCAGCTTCGTCCCGGCGATGTCGGCGCGACTTCCGAGCTCACCACGAAGCCTCTCGAGTCGGTCCAGGTCGGCGGTGGTTCGCTGATGGTCGCTCGCCTTCGCCTCGCCGATCGCCAGGAGCCGACGTTTGCCTCCACTCCTGCGACCATCGCCCTCGACCGTCACGTCGATCTCGTAACCGCGTTTCTCCACGCTGGCCAGGCGATAGGCGCGTTCGAGGCGGTCCTGCGAGAACCGCTCGAACGCCACCCGTCGCTCGGCCTCGGTCCCCCCGGACACGACAGGCCCCACG
>JAKAMV010000779.1 GCA_021812735.1 Chloroflexota bacterium
CCAGTCGGCGTGTACGGCACGCGCTGGTGCGCGGCGTCGCAGATGGTCCGCCGCCACCTCGACCGCCTGGGCGTCCCGTACCGCTGGGTCGACCTCGATCTCGATCCGACCGCCGCCCGGCAGGTCGCCTGGCTCACCGGGGGCGACATCAGCCATCCGACGGTGTCGGTGGGCGGCGAGGTCCTCGTCGAACCGTCACTCGGCGAGCTCGACGGCGCCCTCGCACGAGCGGGCTGGATCCCGGACGGTGGTGGTCATGGTGACTGAGAAGCGGGCGACGGGAACGCAGACGGCGACGGGACCGTTGTCGATCCTGACGTGCGCGTCGTGTGGCAAGAAGAACCGGATTCGCGCGAAGGACCGCGGGACACCGCACTGCGGCACGTGCGGCGCGGCGCTGCCGTGGCTCGTGACCGCGACCGACGACACGTTCGAGGCCGAGGCGCGCTCGTCGGTCGCGGTGCTCGTCGATCTCTGGGCGCCCTGGTGCGGGCCATGTCGCTTCGTCGCGCCCATCCTGGAGGATCTGTCCCGCGAGTACGCCGGCCGGCTCAAGGTCGTCAAGGTGAACGTCGACGAGAACCCGCGTCTCGCCCAGGCGCTCAGCGCGCAGAGCATCCCGACGATGGTCGTGCTCCGGGATGGGCGGGTCGTTGACCGGATCGTGGGCGCGATGCCGAAGCCAGATCTGGCCGCTCGGCTCCTGCCGAACCTGCTCAACCGGAGTTCGTGAAGACCGGGGAGGTGCCGCCGATGGGCGAACTGCCGACCGACAACATCCGCTCGATCGACGACGCGCGACCGCTCCGGATCGCGCTGCTCGCCGCTCCTATGGTGCCCGTCCCGCCCATCGCGTATGGCGGCACCGAGCGCGTGGTGGCCGCGCTCGCGGTTGAGCTGACACGCCGCGGCCACGACGTGACGGTCTTCGCGTCCGGCGACTCGCGCGTCGACGCACGGCTCGAGCCGATCGTGCCCCGCTCGCTGTGGCGCGACGGCTTCCGCGGCGACGTCTCTGCGCACATGATCAAGGCAGCGGCACGTTGCTGGTCGAGCGCGGATCGTTTCGACATCGTTCATTCACACCTCGAGGCGTTCGGATTCCCGCTCGCGCGCCATGCGCCAGTGCCCGTGCTCTCGACGCTCCACGGCCGGCTCGACGCGGAAGGCATGCCCGACCTGCTCGAGGAGTTCTCCGACATCCCGCTCGTCGCGATCAGCGAAAGCCAGCGCCGCTGGGCGCCAGACGCGCACTGGGTGGGGGTCGTTCACAACGGCCTGCCGCTCGAGTCGATGCCGTTCGGCCCGCAGGCCGAGGGCTATCTGCTCCTCGTCGGGCGGATCGCCCACGAGAAGGGCGTCGGCGAGGCGATCGAACTCGCACGCCGGACGGGTTTGCCGCTCAAGGTCGCGGCGAAGGTCCACGATCCGGCCGAGCAGCGATTGTTCGACGACGTGGTCGCACCGGCCTTCCGCGACGGCGTCGTCGAGTTCCTCGGCGAGCTGCCGCCGCCGGCACGCGACCCGCTATTCGCCGGCGCGAGCGCGACGCTCATGCTCGGTGCCTGGCCCGAGCCGTTCGGGCTGGTCGCGATCGAATCGCTCGCTTGCGGGACGCCGGTGGTGGGTCGACGCGCCGGCGCGCTCCCGGAGATCGTCGAGCACGGCATCGACGGCTACCTCGTCGACGACCTCTCGGAGGCCTTGCTCGCGGCCCGAAGGCTCGACCGGCTCGACCGCCGGACGATTCGCGAACGCGCGTTGCGACGCTTCTCCGCCGAGCGCATGGCGGACGAATACGAGGCGATCTATCGGCGGCTCGTGGGCGATCTAGCCCGTGAGCGCGACGCCTCACGCGAGCCTGCGACGATCGCCAGCTGAGGCGCGTTTCGAACGCTCCGTCGGTGGAGGTGCAGTCCAGGCAACGGAAGGAGAGTTGCGGAAATGCTGGTCAAGAACCTCGCTACGAACTGGTGGGGCATCGCGCTCCGTGGCGCCGCGGCCGCGGTCTTCGGGGTCGTCGCGTTGCTCCTCCCAGGGATCACCCTCGCAGCGCTCGTGCTGCTCTTCGGCGCCTACGCGATCATCGACGGCGTGTCCGCGATCGTGACCGGCATGCGCGGCGAGGCACCGGGCCGCCACTGGGCGATGGTGCTCATGGGCGTCGTGGGCGTCGTCGCCGGCCTTGTGACCTGGTTATGGCCGGGTTTGAGCGCGCTCGCGCTGCTGTTTGTGATCGGCTGGTGGGCGATCATCACGGGCGCTCTCGAGATCGCCGCGGCATATCGGCTGCGCAGTGTCATGCGCCATGAGTGGCTCGTCGCCTTCAACGGGCTGCTGTCGGTCCTGTTCGGGATGCTCGTGGTGCTGTTCCCCGGTGCCGGCGCGATCGCGCTCGTCTGGCTGATCGGCTGGTACGCGATCCTGTCGGGCGTCGCGCTGCTCGTCCTGGCCTCCCGGCTCCGCGGGCATGGCCGACTGCGCGCCGGCGAGAGCGCCGTGTAGCGCCCGCGAGCGCCGCGACCACGATGAAGACGATGCCGAGCAGCCGACGCAGGAACCCTGTGCGGAAGACGGCGAAGGCCATGCCGGCGATCAACCCGACGAGCACGATGTCCATCGTCATGGGCGCGACTCCTGCCTGGGAACGT
The DNA here is from genome assembly GCA_021812735.1 of Chloroflexota bacterium. The sequence continues at coordinate 2,652 of JAKAMV010000779.1, forward strand.
GACGAATCGCGCGCAGTCTGGCAGCTGGGCGCGGTTCGTGCAGGCGTCCTGGCCGGGGTGCTGCGACGTCTGGTTTCGCCCGCGGCTGCGGCTGGGGCTCGCTGCGGCTCCACGCCGCGGAGCGCTACAAGGTCGACGCGGTCGGGGTGACGCTGTCGCAGCGGCAGGCCGACGAGGCGAACCGCCGGGCGGCGCTGACGGGCCTCGAGGGGCGCGTGCGGGCCGAGGTCCGCGACTACCGAGACCTCCGGCTGAGACAGGCGTCCGGGCGCCACTCCGCTCGCGCCCGACCGAGGCGAGCCGGCCGGACTCAGGGTCGGAGGTCCGCCCGCCAGACGATGGTGAGCGGACCGACGCCCCGCGCCCGCGTGCGCTCGAAATCGCCGAAGATGGCATTGGCGGCGTCGAGCCCGGCCGATCCGGTCTCGATGTGGCCCCAACGGGGCGGCAGGTCGTACACGAGCGCGTGGCCGTCCGGGCGCAGGACCCGGCGGATCTCGGCGAAGCCCGCTGTCGTGTCGGGCCAGTGGTGGGCGGACAGCGAGCTCACGACCAGGTCGAAGGAGGCGTCGGGGAACGGCATCTGCGCAACATCGCCCTCGACAAGGGTCGCCCGGTCGCGCGTGCCCGCCCGGGCCAGCCGCCGCTCGGCGGCGCCGAGCATCGCGGGGTCGATGTCGATGCCCATCCAGTGGGCGCCGGGCAACAGGTCCAGCAGCCGCTCGGCCAGGTGCCCGGGCCCAGGTCCGATCTCCAGGATCGAGGGCTCCGCCACGCCGGTCAGCGCCGCCGCACAGTCCCGCGCAATGTCGCGGTAGTAGCCGCCGAGGAACCAGCCCGCAACCAGCTCATAGGCGCCGGCGCCAGGGGCGGACGAGGTGCGCATCGACTTGGCAGCACGGCGGACCGACGGCTGCGCGAGCCACGCGGCGACGGCGGTCAGGCTGGCCACGATGGCCACGCGTCGGATCCCCATGGGCAAATCATGCGCCTGCTCGCAGTGGGCCGCTGCCGTGGTGCGGCCCCGGAGTCCTCAGGGGCCCGGCGCAGTACGATCGTCGGGCGTCACCGCACGAGGGAGGCATGGACCAAGACCGACCGCGCCCGTCGCTGGGCCGCCAGCAGAGCTGGGACCCTGTGTGGCAGCGCCCCGTCTCGCCGTCGGCCGGCTCGCGGCTGGCGCCCGTCGTCGTGTTCGTGGTGGCGCTCGTCGCCTACGTCCGCACGCTTCTCCCGGGCCAGGCGTTCGACGACTGGGGCGAGATGCAGTCCGTCCCGCACGTGCTGGGCATCGCGCACCCCACCGGGTACCCCACCTACATTCTGGCCGCCCACCTGTTCGAGGTGCTGCCCCTCGGCAGCGTCGCCTACCGGGCGAACCTGTTCTCGGCCGTGCTGGTGGCGCTCACGCTCGCGACCCTGTGCTGGACGGCCACCCGCCTGGGCGTGCGCCCGGCCATCGCGGCGGCGATCGCCCTCGCAACGGGGGCCACGGGCACGGTCTGGGCCGCCGCGACGGTCGCCGAGGTCAACCCGCTCCACCTGTTCCTGATGGCGCTGCTGCTCGATCGGGCGCTCGCGTGGGCCGACCGGTCGCGCCCGCTCGACCTGGCGCTGTGCGGGCTGATCACCGGCCTCGCGCTCGGCAACCACCTGCTCACGCTGTTCGTGGCACCGTTCCTCGCCCTGTTCGCCGTGTGGTCGGGCAAGCGGGCACTGGCCGAGCAGCCGCGGCTCGTCCTCCTGCCGATCCTGACGGCGCTCATCGGCCTCACGGTCTACGCCTACATCCCGATCGCCGCCCAGCTCAACCCACCCCTCCCCTACAACCACCCGACGACGCTGGACGGGTTCCTCTTCCTCGTCACCGGCACGCAGTTCCGCGCCCAGGAGACGAACATCACGGGTCCCCAGAGCGTCTCGACCCTGCTCGGCGCGATGCCCTCGCTGGCGGGCCTGGTCATCGGGCGTGGCGCCCTGCTGCTGCCG
>JAKAMV010000780.1 GCA_021812735.1 Chloroflexota bacterium
ATCGACAGGATGCTCATCGCCTCGTGGTGCGCCATGAACGACTGGATCACAACGCTCGGTTTCCCACGCGGCTGGGCGTGCGGGACGCGCGATGGTGTGTAGTCGATCGCCTCGTAGAACCCGTAGGGGCCGGCGGCGCCCGCAGTCGCCAGGCGCTGAAGATTCCGGCATGCCTGCTCTGGCGCCACCATCAGGGCCAGCGCGGACGCGTAAGGGGCGACGACCAGGTCGGTCGCGAGGCCGCGCTTCAACCCGAGCCCGGGCACGCCGAATGCCCGGTACTGGTAAACCTGCGCGACGTCGACGGCGTTGTAGCCGGACTCCGAAACGCCCCAGGGTGCGTCGCGCTGCTGGCCATACTCCACCTGACGGCGCACGGCGGCCCGGCATGTCTGGTCGAGAAGGGTGTTCTCGAAGGGGGGCATCACGAGCAGGGGCATGAGGTACTCGAACATCGAGCCGCCCCATGAAACGAGCGTGGGCTCGCCGCCGGTCGCCGTGAGCATCCTGCCCATCGCGAACCAGCTCTCCTGCGGCAGGTTCCCCTGCGCGATCCCAACGAACGTCGCCAGGCGAGCTTCCGACGCCAGCAGGTCGTAGTAGCTGGCGTCGCGCTGCCCATCGGTGACGTTGTAGCCGATCGCCAGCAGGTGGCGCGCCGGGTCGTAGAGGAAGTCATAGTCAAAGCGAGTCAGATCCTCGGCCTGCATGGCGAGGCGCTCGATTGCGCCGAGCCGAGCGGCGGCGCGTGGCCCGGCCTCGAGCCGCAGGGGCCCGGCGGCGTCGCCCGCCCGGGATTCGCCCGGGCCACCCGGCTCGCCAGGCGCGCCGAACGCGGCCAGCTCACGCAGCGAGGGGATCCCGGTGAACATGCGGTCCAGGTCGCCCGGTGGGAGCGGCAGGAGCAGCCAGGGAGCCAGGTACGTCAGGTCGTCGAGGGCCGCCTCGCACTGCCGGATGAGCGCCTGCGCCCACCGTGCCGCCTCGCTGTCGGGTGCTGGTTCGAGAGTCGCCAGGAGGCGTGCAGCCTCGGCCGAAACCGCGCCCAGCCGGGAGAACGCCGCCGACAGGGTAGCCGGCGCCGTCCAGGATGCCTCGTCGAGCCGCGCCTCGATCGCGGCGAGCGCCTCCGGTGCGGGCGATTCGAGGGCGTGCGAGAGGAGGCGGACGACGTCCCGGAGTGCTTCGAATGCCCGCGGTCCAAGAATCGGCGCATCGGGCAGCTCGCGAAGGCCGCCGCGCAGGGTCAGGAGATGGCCGGCCAGGTTCCCGCTGTCCACGCTCGATACATATCGCGGCGTCAGCGGCTGCAGCGTGCGGGTGTCGTACCAGTTGTAGAAGTGCCCTCTGAACCGCTCCATGGTGCCCATGGTGTGGAGCGCGCTGCCGGTCCTGGTGATGAGCTGCCCGGTGGAGATGTAGCCGAAGTCGTGCGCCGAAAGATTGACCAGGAGGGCCAGCCCCATGTTCGTGGGCGATGTGCGGTGTGCGATCGCGGGGACGGGCTGTTCCTGGCAGTTGTCGGGCGGCAGCCAGTGGTCCTCGGCGCCAACGTACGTATCGAAGAACGCCCACGTCCGCCGGGCCACCTCGCCGAGGAACTCCGTCTGCTCGCGGCTGAGCCGCACCCTGGCCTGCTCGGTTGGCCGGCTGAGCCACCAAACGAGTACCGGCGAAGCGAGCCAGACCGGCAAGATCGGCAGCGCCGCCGCCAGGCCCGAAGCCGAGGTCGTGCCGAGGTGACCGCCGACTCCCAGGGCGATTCCGGGGCCAATCCAGATCTGCCAGGGCAGGCCCATCACCGGGCTCGCGCCGGCGCGGTCGCCGTCGCCGGACGGATTCCATTCGAGGAGCCGCCGGCGGGTGACGATCATCCTGGTGCCGGTTCGGGCGATCGCCGCGAGGCTCACCCAGGCTTCGTACGGCAGACAGGCGAGGGCGCATAGCGCCTGCGCCGTGTGGCGTCGGGCCAGCCGGAGTTCCTCGATCAGGTGGCCTTTTGTCGGCGCTTCGCTCGACTTGTGCACCGTCCGGACGGCCGACGCCAGGAAGGTGGGGATGACCGTTACGCCGATTGCGGCGCCCGACCAGAACCAGGTCGCCGTCCCGCTGAGCCAGGCCTGCAGAAGCAGCGCCGTCACGGCGACGGGCACCAGGCTGCGCCGGAGGTTATCGAGAATCTTCCACCTGGAGAGTGCGGACAGGGGGTTGCCCTCGCGCGCGCCACGCGGGCCGGGCACTCGCGGGAGGAGCCAGCTCGCGATCTGCCAGTCGCCGCGGATCCAGCGATGGCGGCGCGCGATGTCGGAGCTGTAGTGCGACGGGAAGGCGTCGTACAGCTGGACGTCACTCAGGAGGCCGGCGCGGGCGTAGCAGCCCTCCAGGAGGTCGTGGCTCAGGATCCGGTTCTCCGGCAGGCGGCCGTCCATCACGGTGTCGAACGCATCGACGTCGTAGATCCCTTTGCCGACGAACGAGCCCTCTCCGAAGAGGTCCTGGTACACGTCCGATACCGTGCGCGTGTACGGGTCGATCCCGGGCTCGGTCCCGAAGAGGCGCGCAAAGCGGGACTGGTTCGTGCTCACCAGGCTCGATGAGACCCTGGGCTGCAGGATCCCGTAGCCTCCCACGATCCGGCGCCGGCGATCGTCAAACCGCGGGCGATTCAACGGGTGGGCCATCGCGCTGACCAGCTCTCGAGCCGTGTCGCGCGGCAGCTGCGTGTCGGTGTCGAGGGTGATGACATATTTCACCGAGGACAGTCTGCCGGCATCGCCCGCGATGACGGCGAAGCCGCCGTCGCCGCCGCGGAGCAGGCGGTTCAGCGCCGCCAGCTTCCCCCGCTTCCGCTCATACCCCATCCACTTCTGCTCGCGCGGGTTCCAACTGCGAGGACGGTGGAACAGGAAGAAGATGCTTCCGCCGCCGCGCGCGTACCGTTCGTTCAGGAGCTCGATACCCTCACGCGCCCGGGCGACGAGGGGCTCGTCGGTTGCCAGCGTCTCACGGTCGGCGTCCGGGAAGTCGGTGAGCAGTCCGAAGTAGACGTTCGCGTCGCGGTTACCGGCGAAGCGGACCTCGAGGCCATCGATGAGGAGCCCGACGGCCCGGTCGGAGGTGAGCATCGCGGGGACCACCACGAGCGTCCGGCTTTCATCCGGGATTCCCTTCGAGAAGTCCAGTTTCGGTGGGACCTTCGGCGGCGCGATCAGCGTGGCGCACCAGTTGGTGAGCGCGACCGCGAGCTGGCTCGCGACCACCAGGGCGAGCAACGCGGTGAAGGCCAGCCACCACCCGCTCGCCCCGGCGGACCAGGCCTGCAGCACCCCCGCGCCCGCAACGATCAGCGTGGCGGTGCCGATCGCCGCCAGGTAGAGGGCGAACGGGTGGCCGCCAGCCCGGCGGGCCAGGCGCTGGACCGGCGGGAAGTGCGCCTGCACCGCACGCTGGAGGTCCGGGAGGCCACGGTCCACCAGGTAGTAGCCGACATGGGTTCGTGGCGGCTCGCCGACTGTGCCCGGGGGATGGGCACTCGCGAGCGTCACGGTCGCGCGAGCGACATCTGCCTGCGACAGTGGCGTGCGCTTGGCAACCTGCTCCACGGCGTGGCGGTACCGGTCGCGTGTCGCGAAGTCCATCTTCTCGTAGACGCGGGCCGGGTCGCTGCGCAGCACCTGCTCGACGACGCTCTGCGACTCGACGAAGTCGCGCCAGTCGGTCGCCTCGATGAAACGGAGGCTGCCGATGCTGTTGCTCACCGATACCTGGTGTCCCGCCTGCTCCCGCGTCTCGGCGTCGACAAGCTGGTCGATCGTGAGACCGGAGGCCGCGAGCCGCTGCTCGAGCCAGTTGAGCGGCAGGGCGAGGACAGGGGTCTGGGCCAGCAGTCGACGCGCCAGCTCCGCCACGAACCAGCTCTCGAGCTCCGGGTTCGCCTTCGCGAAGTCGGCCATCACGACGATCAGGTTGGCCGGGTCGCGCCTGGCGGTGTCCGTCATCCGCTCGGCCCAGGCGGCGGCGGCCTCGCGGCCGTGCATGTGCACGTCGGTTCGCGCCGCGATGCGGCGGAGGTTCTCGATGAGCGCCAGGCGCAGCATGATCGGGATCGCCCAGAGCTCTCCGAGCTCCAGGGGCACCGACTGCTGGTAGGAGCCGATGAGGCGCTCGACGCTCCGCGGATCAATGTGGCCGTCGCCGTGAGCCACGACTTCGATCGCCAGGTCAAACACGCGCGGCAGTCCCGCCGAACCCCCCGTCCGGAGCCGCCGGAGACCCTCGCTGTATGCTCTCGGCAGGTGCGCGCGCACCATCCGGACCTGCTCCTCGATCAGGTAGAAGTTGTCGAGGAGCCATTCGCCGGCGGGCGTGATCGGGCGCCCTGCCTCCACGGCGTCCGCGAGCCTGGCCCGGACTCCCACCAGCACGCGATGGTTGTCATCCAGCCGCGCGAGGAGGTGGTCTCGCCTGTCTCGGCGACCGTTCACCTGGTGTGAGGCCGCCAGCGAGGCGCCGAGCCGCTCCAACTGGCTGCCGCTGAGCAACTCCGACCGGAGCGGCTGCGCTTCGTCGCCGTCGCGATGGGGGTGCCGGCCGGCCAGGACGTTCGCGATCACTTGCAGTCGCCCCGGGAGACCCGGG
>JAKAMV010000062.1 GCA_021812735.1 Chloroflexota bacterium
CGATCTGCGGCTCCGCCTTCCGCCTCACCCTGCCGCGCTTCACCTGACAATCATCTGCCTTGAGCTCGGGCACACGCCGGGCCACGCGCCGGCTTCGTGCTCGTCGCGCACCACTCCGCGGACGGCGCTGAAGCGAGGGGCCCGCCGCCCATCTGGGCGACGGGACCCTCCGCGGTGGCCTCAGCGGCGCGTCGTCACTCCTCGCCGTTGAACTGGTGGTCCACGTTCCCCGCAGGATCGGCGTGGCCGCCAGGGCCATCGGCCTCGGTCGCCGAGCCGGTCTCGGCGGGCCCTGCCGCAGCGTCAGCGGTCTCGGCGGGCTCGGCTCCGGCACCCGACGACCCCGCCGTTGAGCTGGCAGCCTTCGTCGTCAGCACGGCGGGCGCAGCGATGGCCTGCGTCGCCGCCGAGCCGCTCGCCTGCGTGGTGTCGGCGCCCGTCTGGTCGCCGGACTGGACGTTGTCGGTGTCCGGCGCGGACGCGCCCTCGGCCGGGTCGGCCGGCTCCGCCGTCGCCACGGCGACGGGCGCCGCCACGATGGCGGCATGCTGGGCCGGTGCCGAGGCGAGGACGGACGACGCCCCGCCGATCAGCAGGGCTGCGGCGGCCGCGACGGCCGGCGCCTTGAGCTTGTCAAGCGTCATGAGTTGAACGCTCCTCGGTGAGGGCCGGGTCACTCGCCCGGCCGCTGAGGCCACCGTGCGCCCCGCCTCGTGAATCCTCCGCGAATGCCGGCGGACAGCAGATTCATCTGGCGTTCACGATCCGGGGGGATGCTCGGGGCCATGAAGCTGCTGGTGCTCGAGGACGACGCCAATCTGCGGTCGGCCCTGCGCCGCGGATTCCGGCGGGCGGGACATGTCGTGGACGACGCCGGGACGCTCGAGGACGCGCGCTGGCTGGTCGCGGAGTCCACGTACGACGCGCTCGTGCTCGACGTGATGGTCCCCGACGGCGACGGGTTCGGCTTCTGCCGCGACCTCCGGCAGGCCGGGGACCGGACCCCAGTCCTGATGCTGACGGCCCGCGACGCAGTGGTCGACCGGGTCCGGGGCCTCGACGTCGGCGCGGACGATTACCTGATCAAGCCGTTCGCCTTCGAGGAGCTGCTTGCGAGGGTGCGCGCCCTCGGCCGCCGGGGGCCCGCGTCGATGCCGATCCGGCAGGTGCTCGGGGCGCTCGAGGTGGACCAGGTCGCACGGCGCGCGGTCCTCGCCGGGCGCCCGCTGGAGCTCACCGCACGCCAGTTCGGGCTGCTGGCGCTCTTCGTCAGCCGAGCGGACCAGGTTCTGAGCCGACCGCAGATCCTCGCCCAGCTCTGGGACTGGGCGTTCGAGGGCGACCCGCGGATCGTCGACGTCTACGTCAATGCACTCCGCCGATCGCTCGGCGAGGGCCCGGGGGTGCCCCGCCTCGAGACGGTGCGGGGGGCGGGGTACGCCCTGCGCGCGCCCCCGCCGTGACGATCCGCCTCCGTCTCGCGCTCGCGTACGCGCTCGGCATCGCGGCGACGCTCGCCCTGGTCGGGACCGTGGTGCGATGGCAGATGGCGGTAGCCCTGCGCGCCGGGCTCGACGCGTCCCTGGCCACCAAGGCCGACGCCGTGGCGACCTCGCTCGAGAACAGCGGCCAGTCCGGGCTGCAGGAAACCGACGCCTCGTCGGGGTCCCTGTTCGTCGAGCTCTTGACGCCCTCAGGCGTCCTGGTCGACGCGACCGCAAACACCCCGGCGGGGGTCCCCGCCGCCGGGGGCGAGACCGCCGTCGGCGGCCACCACTACCTGGTCCGGGCCAGCACGGCGGCGGACGGGACGGTCATCCTCGTCGGCGCGGACCTCGCCGGCATCGACGCCACGATCCAGTCGCTCGAGGGCCTCCTGCTCACCACCGGCATCGCAGCGGGGGCGGCCTCCGCGCTCGCCGGCTGGTATCTCTCGGGCCGGGCGCTGCTGCCGCTGCGCCGACTCGCGCGCGACGCGTCCAGCATCGGCCCCAGCGGGCTGTCGACGAGGCTGACACGACCGTCGCAGCGAGACGAGGTCGGCCAGCTCGCCGACACGCTCAACGCGATGCTCGACCGGATCGACGACTCGGTCTCGCGCCAGCGGCGGTTCCTGGCGATGGCATCGCACGAGCTGCGGACGCCCCTGACGGCCCTGCGAGCTGAGCTCGACTTGGCCGACGACGCCAGCACCCGGCAGGAGCTGCTCGCGGCGGTCCACACGGCGCAAGGCCAAGCCGTCCGACTCACGGAGCTCGCCTCGAGCCTGCTGGGCCTGGCGTCGGTCGCGTCGGACGCCCGGGCGCTGGCGCTCTCCGAGTTCAGCGTCGCCGAGCTCGCCGAGGGGGTTGCCCGCTCCGTGCGGGCGCTCGCCCGCGAGCACCGGGTGGAGTTGCACGTCGACGCGGACGACGCCGCGATCACCTCTGACCGGGTCCGGCTGGAGCTCGCGCTCGGGAACCTCGTGCGCAACGCGGTCGTGCACGGCGGCGTCGGCGGGACGGTCGATGTCGCCTGCCGCACGGAGGACGTCGACCGGGGCCGACAGCTCCGCGTCGAGGTCTCGGACCGCGGTCCGGGTTTCGGCCGCGCAGACCCGGCAGCGCTGTTCGAGCCGTTTGCGCGCGGCGGATCACGCGCTCCCGGTTCCGGGCTCGGCCTTGCAACCGTGGCCGAGGCGGTCCGAGCGCTGCACGGAACAGCGGGCGCTCACGATCGGGGCGGCGGAGGCGCCGTGGTCTGGTTCACCGTCCCGGTGCAGGCCTGACCGGTCCAACCAGCCGGACCGGCCGGACAGGCCTGCCCTGCCGAACCTAGGCGGCCCGACAGCCCCGCCGACCTCGACACCAGGGGCGAGCGCGTAGGATGGCCGCCATGCATCCGCGGCGCGTCCGCCAGGCGGCAATCCCCACACGCTCACGATGAGCGACCCGGCCGAGTGGCTCCACGCGGTGCTGCTGCTGTTCACCGGGCTCATCGTGGGCGAGCTTGCGGCACTGCAGCGGCAGCGCGTCGACGACGCCCGCCAGCGCGAGCGGGAGGCCGTGGCGCTGTTCCGGGCCAGCCACGCGCTCGCCACGCGAGAGATGGTCGTCGCCGTCCTGCCACGGCTGGCCGGCATCCTCCGCGACAATGCGGGGATGGACCGCGTGTGGCTGTCGCTGGGGCCGGGTGGCCGAGAGCAGGCGGCCGCGGGCACGGACCCGGACGTCACGACGGCCGTGGACGCAGCGAGGGCCGCCGGCGGCGGCGGGCCCGTGCCGGCCGTCGTCGCCCGCCACACCGAGGGACCGCTGCTCGGGTTCCTCGGCGAGCCGCGCATCAACGTGCTCGAGCTCGACCTCGGCCTCGGCGGGCTACTCCGCCCAAGCGCCGGGGCATCCGGCTCCGCAGGCTGAGCTCGGCGATGCGCGACCCCGAGCGCGACGCGTTCGACGTCCGGCCAGGCCCGGACGAGCTCATGGCGCGCCTGCAGGCCGACGGGCAGGCGGGGCGCGGCCGTCTGCGCGTCTACCTGGCCATGGCGCCCGGCGTCGGCAAGACGTACCGGATGCTCGAGGAGGGCCACCGGCGCGCGGAGCGCGGGACGGACCTCGTCGTGGGCTTCGCGGAGTGCCACGGGCGGCCGAACACGATCAGCCTCCTGGACGGGCTCGAGGTCGTGCCCCCGCTGTCCGTGGACTACCGCGGCGTGACGCTCGAGGAGATGGACACGGACGCGGTGCTGGCCCGCCGCCCGACCGTCGCGCTCGTTGACGATCTCGCGCACACGAACATCCCCGGCTCGGCACGCGCGAAGCGCTGGCAGGACGTCGAGGCGATCCGCGTCACCGGGATCCACGTGGTCACCACGCTCAACATCCAGCACCTCGAGAGCGTGGCCGACGCGGTGGCCACGATCACCGGCGCCCCGGTCAACGAGCGGCTCCCCGATGACGTGCTGCGCGACGCGGACGAGATCGAGCTGGTGGACATGAGTCCGCACGCCCTGCGCCAGCGCATGCGCCACGGGAACGTCTACCCGCCGGAGCGCGCGGCAGTGGCGCTCGACCGGTTCTTCACCGAGCCCAACCTGACCGCCCTGCGCGAGCTCGCGCTGCGGATCGCCGCCCAGCGCGTGGAGGGCCAGCTCGAGGCGACCCGCGGCGCGCCCCTGCCGCTCGTCACCGAGCGCGTGCTCGTGCTCGTGGACCAGAGCCGGGCCGCGCCGCGGGCCGTGCGGCGCGCCGCGAGGATCGCCGCGCTGCTCCACGGCGCGCTGATCGCACTGGTCGTGGACAGCCCGTCGGCCGCGCGCCTGCCGCTCGACCGCCGGCGGGACCTCCAGCAGGCTCTCGACGACGCGGTCGGCCTCGGCGCTGACGTGGTCCGCGTCGAGGCCGACGGTGCGGCGGCGGGCCTGGAGCAGGTCGTGCGGGCGCGCCAGCCGACCCACGTGGTGCTTCCGAACGAGCCCGGCGGCAGCCTCGCGAGGCTCCGGCACGGGACGCTGGCCGAGCAGCTGCTGCGGCTCGACCCCGACCTCGAGGTGCACCTGGTGGACGTCCGCGAGCGCTGAGCACGGGCGGCAGGTCGCCCGTTGTTGAGGCGTTGTTGAGCGATTCGGCGCCGCGGCCCGCCGGCCGAGCGTGAGCCCTGACCTAGGCTGGTGCCGTGGGCGGGAACGCGCCCCGCGCGACCGTCCCCGATGACGTCAAGCGCCCACAACGGCGTCGGAGCTGCACTTGAACCGCGCACCGCGACAGACTCGAGCCCCGGCCGGCCGGGGCCGAGCCACCACCGCACCCACCGCGGGGGCCCGCCGTGGCTGAGGCGTCCCCCATCGGGTCCCGCTCGAGCGTCCCCTCCCGGATCCCCCGCTCGGGCCGCAAACCCGGCGACCGGCGCGTCCAGGTGGACCGGCCTGAGGCCCGCTACTTCCGCTACGGCGACCAGGGCACCATCGTCGCCAAGGTCGCCGCCATCGAGCCCGCGTCGCGGGTGGGCCGGGTCGGGTTCGGCGCTCGGCGCCTTCTGTTCGGCCGCGTCCTCTCCACCCACGAGGAGCTGGAGCAGCGCCTGCCGAAGTGGAAGGCGCTGCCGATGTTCTCGTCCGATGTGATGAGCTCGGTCGCCTACGCCACCGAGGCGATCCTGTTCACGCTGGCGATCGCCGGATCGTCCGCGTTCGGCTACATGCTCCCGATCTCGTTCCTCATCGTGGGGCTGTTGGTCCTGGTGACGTTCAGCTACCGCCAGACCATCCGCGCCTACCCGAACGGCGGCGGCAGCTACATCGTCGCCCACGCCAACCTGGGCACGATCGCCGGCCTCGTGGCGGCCGCCTCGCTCCTCGTGGACTACGTGCTCACGGTCGCCGTGTCCGTGTCCTCGGGCGTCTACAACCTCGCCGCGGCCCTGCCGTTCCTCGACGGCTACGAGGTGCCGATCATCGTCGCCAGCATCGTGCTGGTGATGATCGTCAACCTGCGCGGGCTCAAGGAGAGCGGCAGCATCTTCGCCGCGCCGACGTACATCTTCCTCGGCTCGATGCTGCTGTTGATCGTCACGGGCGTGGTGCGCGCGGCGCTCGGCCAGCACCTCCAGGCGCCGCCCACCCAGCCGTACGCCCCGCCGATCGAGGGCGTGAGCCTGCTGATCCTGATGCGCGCGTTCGCGGACGGCTGCTCGGCGATGACCGGCACCGAGGCGGTGGCCAACGGCGTCCCGGCGTTCAAGCCGCCGGAGTGGAAGAACGCGCAGACCACGATGATCGTCATGGCCACGCTGCTCGGGACGATGTTCCTGGGCATGAGCTGGCTGGCGGGCGTGACCGGCGCGGTCCCGAGCGCATCGGGCGACTCGATCCTGTCGCAGATCGCCGAGGCCGTGTTCTACGGGCGGACGCCGCTCTACTACATCCTGATGTTCGCCACGATGGGGATCCTCGTCCTGGCCGCCCAGACGAGCTTCGCCGACTTCCCGCGCCTGTCCTCGATCCTCGCCCGGGACGGGTTCTTCCCGCGCCAGTTCGCGTTCCGCGGCGAGCGCCTGGCGTTCAACTCCGGGATCGTCGCGCTGGCCGCCGTCTCGATCCTGCTGGTGGTGGTGTTCGGGGGCGACGTCAACCGCTTGATCCCGCTGTACGCCATCGGCGTCTTCACGTCGTTCACGCTGAGCCAGTCGGGCATGGTCCACCACTGGTGGACCGAGCGCGGGCCCGGCTGGCAGCGGAGCGCCCTGATCAACGGCGTGGGCGCGGTGGTCACCGCGATCGTGGTGGTCATCTTCGCGATCGCGAAGTTCGCGCTCGGCGCCTGGATCGTGCTGATCATCGTGCCGGTGCTGGTGGTGTCCATGCTGCTCATCGGCCGCGAGTACCGCAGCGCCCAGATCGAGCTCCACGTCCGGCCCGAGGCAGTCATCGGGCCGCCGAGCCGCGGCCAGCGCGTGATCGTCCCGATGCAGGACATGCGCCGCGACGCCATTCAGGCCGTCAAGCTCGGCCTGACGATGTCCAAGAGCGTGGTCGCGGTGCACGTGACCGACGACCTGGCCGCCGCGGAGCGGTTCCGCACGCGCTTCGAGGCCCAGGTGCGGGGCGTGGACCTGGTGATCGTGGAGTCGCCGTATCGCGAGTTCGTCCGGCCCCTGATCCGGTACCTCGAGTTCACCGCCGAGAAGGACCCGTCGGTGGTCACCATCGTCCTGATCCCGGAGCGGATCATCGACCACTGGTGGGAGCGGATCCTGTACAACCAGAGCGCCCACCGCCTGCGCGACGCCCTGACCGGCCACGCCGGCATCCTCGTGGCCGACGTGCCGTTCCGGCGGCCGGTCTAGGAGCCGCGCCGTGGACGCGCCCACCGAGCAGGCCCTCCGGGCGGAGATCGACCGCGAGCTGTGGCTCCTGGACTCAGCGGTCGCGATGATCCGCCGGGGCGCGGCGCGGCGGGTGACCGTGGCAAACCTCCCGCTGGGAACGGCGGTCGTCGACGCCGCCAGAGCACGAGCGGGGCGATACCAGCTGACGGTGACGCCGGTGTGGGCGCCCGACGACTCGCCCTGCGCGCTCGTCGTGGAGGCCTCGGAGGAGTCCGGTTGACGTCCAGTCCCGCACCACGGGGCGCGGCACCGGGCGCCGGCGCACTCTGACCGGCCAAGCGCTGCTCAGTCGGCTGGCGCCTCGCGCACTCGGTAGCCCACGCCGGGCTCGGCCGAGACGAGGTCGCTCGCGTCGCCGCCGGGGTCGGCCGCCGCCAGCTTGCGGCGCAGCCGCGACACGTACACGTGCAGATAGTGGCCCTCATCGCTGTACGCGGTGCCCCAGACTGCTCGGAGCAGGCGGCCGCGAGTGAGCACTCGCCCCGGCGCGGCCAACATCTGCTTGAGCAGCTCGTACTCGCGCGGCGTGAGGTCCAGCGCGTCACCCCGGACGGTCACCACCCGCCGGACCGGGTCCAGCGCGATCGACCCGTTGCGCAGCACGCCCGAGGGCTCCACCGCCGGCCCGCCCGCGCGCCGCAGCAGTGCGGCGATCCGCGCCCGCACCTCGCCGATGCCGTACGGCTTGGTCACGTAGTCGTCGGCGCCCGCCTCCAGCGCCTCGATCTTGTCGGCCTCGCGGCCCCGCGCCGAGAGCACCAGGATCGGGGTGGCGGCCTCGCGCCGGACACGGCGGATCACGGCGAGCCCGTCGAGGTCCGGCAGCCCCAGGTCGAGCATGATCACGTCGGGCCGGGCGGCGTCCCAGGAGTGCAGGGCGCCTGCCGCGTCCGCGGCCTCGGCCACGACGTACCCGTGGCTCGCGAGGTTCTGCGCCACGGCCGCGCGCGCCACCGCGTCGTCCTCGACCAGCAGGACGTGGGCGCCGCTGATGGGACTACCCTCGCTCACAGAGGCCTCCTCCGGGGAACGCTCGCGCCGCTTGTCCCGCGAGGACTGAGGTGAGACGGCGTCCCCGGAGGTGGACCTCGGAGGCCCGATGCCAGCAAGGGTGTCGTCCCGCGAGGACTGGTCCATCAGCACGGCGCCGTGTCTCCAGCGCGGGGGTGAACCGGAGCGGAGAGGAGGGGCCATGCTCGGAGTCGGCATCGACTTCGCCGAGGAGTTCCACCTGGTGGCCTTCGGCCGGCCGGGCGAGGGAGTCATCGAGGTCGTGCGGGTGGACCACACGCCGGCGGCGCTCGCCGCCCTCGTCGACCGCATCACGGCCCTCGAGCCCGACCCGGCGGAGGTGCGGGTGGTGCTCGAGACGAGCCACGGGACGCTCGTCGAGCGACTGCTCGACGCGGGCTACGTGGTGGTGCCCGTCAACCCCGACCTCGTCGCCCGCCGGCGCGGCCCGGCGCGCAAGAAGGACGACGCCGAGGACGCCCGCATCGCCTGCCTCCTCGCGCTCGACCGGCACACGGCGCTGCGGCCCCTCATCCCGCACGGGGAGCTGGCGTCCGAACTGCGGGCGATCGCCCGCGACGACGAGCGCGCCGCGCGCGACGAGCGGCGCCTGCTCAACCGGCTGCGGGCGGACCTGCTCGAGACGTTCCCGGCGGCGCTCGTGGTCGCCGCCGACGACCTCGGCGCGCCCACGATGCTCCGGCTCCTGGAGCGCTGGCCGACCGCGGCCGAGCTCGGGGCCGCCAAGCGCGATGAGATCGTCGCCCTTGCCCGTTCCGTCCATCACGGCTGGCCCGAGCGGTTCGCCGACCGGGTCACGACGGCGCTCGCGAGCGAGGAGTTCGTCGCCCGCCCGGCGCTCGTGCGGGCCAAGGCGGACACCATCCGCCTGGCGGCCCGTCAGCTCCTGCTGCTCGGTGTCCAGCGCCGGGCCTGGGAGCGGCGGATGGGCGAGATCCTGCTCGGGGCGAGGCGCTTCGGCCGGGCCCGTGAGCCGCGGGCCGATGAGCGTGGCGAGCAGTTCCCTGGCGGCGAGATCTACCTGAGCTTTCCCGGCCTCGGTGATCGGCTCGCCGCCAGGGTGGCCGGCGAGATCGGCGACCATCCGGAGATGTTCGCCTCCCCCAACGGGCTCCAATGCTATGCCGGCAAGGCGCCGGTCACCCGTCGCTCGGGCAAGAGCGAGCTCGTCGTGTCGACCCGCCTCGCCTGCAACGGCCATCTGCGCGACGCGGTCCAGCAGTGGGCGTTCTGCAGCCTGCGCACCTCGGGCTGGGCGCGCGAGTTCTACGACGGCCAGATCGCGAAGGGCAAGCACCACCACGCCGCCCTGCGGGCCCTCGGCAACCGCTGGCTCGAGGTGCTCTGGCACTGCCTCAACCGGAGCTGCCGCTACGACGAGGCGACCCATGTCGCCAACCGCACCCGCGCGCTCCAGCGAGCCGCGTGAAACGGGGGTTGACAAAGGGTGTCTCACTGGAGCACCCTCTCCTCGGGCGCGGCCGGAAGGCGGATTCGGACGCCGAGGCCGCCGAGCTCGCTCGGCTCCGCCGCAATCGTCCCGCCCATCGCCTCCACGAAGCCCTCGGCGATCGCGAGCCCGAGGCCCATGCCGTGGCGCGAGCCCTCCTGGCTGGCGCGGACGCGGTAGAAGCGCTCGAACAGGTGGGGCAGGGCGTCGGCGGGCACGCCTGGGCCTCCATCGTCCACCGACAGCAGGAGCCGGTCCGGCCCGTCCGCGCGCGCCTCGATGCGCACGCGCGCGTCGGGATGGGTGTGGGCGACGGCGTTCTCGAGCACGTTCCCGAGCGCGACATCGAACAGCACGGCGTCCGCGAGCACGGGCGGCAGGTCGCCCGGGACGACCGCCTCGATCGCCCGCTGCGCCGGCCCCGACGCGTGGTGGCGGAGGGCGGTCTCGACCAGCTCCGCGAGCTCGTACGGCTGCAGGTCCGGGCGGATCCCCCCGGACTGGATGCGCCCCATGTCGAGCAGGCCGTTCACGAGCCGGCCGAGCCGTTCGCCCTCCGCGTCGATCTCGGTGGCCACGTCCCGGACCGCGGCCGCGTCAAGGCTGGGCGCGGCGTCCGCCAGTCCGCCCGCCAGCGCGCGGATGGAGGCCACCGGGGTCCGGAGGTCGTGCGAGACGGAGTCCATGATCGCTCCCCTGAGCGCGTCACTCTCGCGCGTGACCTCGGCAGCCGTCAGCTTCGCCCGGAGCACGTCGCGGCGGTGGGCGATCGCCAGCTGGTCGGCGGCGAGGGCCAGCAGGCGCCGTGCCCCGCGTCCCGGACGGGGTTGGCCGGCACCCCGCAGCGCGTGGATCCACCCGGCCCGCTCGTCGCCGGCGTCGATCGCGACGATGTAGTGCGCTGCCGCGCCCGCGTCGTCGGCCACGGCGGCGGCGCCATCGTGGAGCCGGATCCATTCCGAGCTGCCCTCCGCCTCCGAGCGCACCAGCGTCCACGGGCTGCCGGCGCTCGTCGGCGGCGCCGAGCCCGTCCAGGCCGCCGCCCGACCCGGCCTCGAGGCGGCCTCGACCCAGACCTGGTCCATCTCCGCGTCGTCCCGCAGGCGCACCGCGATCTCGCCCGCCGCCTCCTCGAACGTCGTCGCCAGCGCCACGTCGCGGCTCATGGCCACCAGCGCCACGCCCTCGCGGACTCGGCGGTCGGCCTCCTCGGCACGGTCGCGCTGGAGGGCCGCCAGCCTGCCGATGACCACCGCGACGAGGAGGAACAGCAGGAGGCTCAGCCACTCGGCCGGGTTCGAGACCGCGAAGGTCAGGGTGGGCGCGGTGAACAGGAAGTCGTAGACGAGGAATGCCGCGCCCGAGGTCGCCACCGCCGCCCAGGTGCCGAGCGTCGAGGCGGCCACCACGACGGCGATCAGGTAGACCGGCGACGCGTCCTGGACGCCGATCCCGTGCTCCAGGCCGACGGCGGCGAGCGTCGCGAGCGCCAGGGACGCGACGACCAGACCGACGCGGACGGCGAGCTCGCGCGGCGATGCAGCGTCAGTCGTCGGCACTGTCCTCGGCCCGGGCATCAGCCCACCTCCCGTGCGCCCGTCCACGGTCCCGCAGCCTAACGCCCCGCGGGCCGGCGCGCCTGTCGCGTCCGCAGCCCGGGGAGGGTCCCCGGCCGCGCTCCGTCAGCCCTCCAGCGCCTGTGAGATCGCCTCGACGTGGGTGGCGGTGGTGCCGCAGCAGCCGCCGACGATCGTGGCGCCCATGTCGGCGACGCGGCGGGCGTACGCGGCCGCCTCGTCCGGAGTCCCGGGGTATGTGGTGACGCCGTCGGCGGTGCCGGACGGAATGCCCGCGTTCGCCTTGGCCACGACGTGGAGGCCCGGGGCGTGCTCGACCAGAATCGGGATGACCGCCTCGACCGGTGCCCAGCCGTCGCCGCAGTTGGCGCCGATCCCCGCCACCCCGAGCGCAACGAGCCGGTCGGCCGCCTCCTCGGCTCGGTTGCCGAACATCGTGCGGTTGCGGGCCGCGAACACGAGGGTGGCGACGACCGGCAGACCGGGCGCCCCCTGCCTGGCGCCCTCCACCGCGGCGATCGCCTCGTTGAGGTCCATCATGGTCTCGACCCAGATCACGTCCGCGCCCGCCTCGGCGAGTGCCGCCGCCTGCTGCGCGTAGGCGTCGCGGACCTCGCCCGCATCCAGCGGGCCGTACGGGACCAGCAGCCCGCCGGTCGGGCCCATCGAGCCGGCCACGATCCGCTCGGGCCCGGCGGCGGCGCGGGCGAGCCGGACCGCCGCGGTGCAGACCTCGGCCGTCCTGCCCGCGATCTCCGAGTCCGCGATCCGGATGCGATTGGCCCCGAACGTGGACGTCAGGATCAGTCGCGACCCGGCGCCCACGTGGCCGCGATGGACGCCCTCGACCATGGCTGCGCCCTCGGGGGTGAGCAGCCAGGCCTCGGGGGCCTCCCCTACCGGCATGCCGCCGGCGAACAGGGCGGTCCCCATCGCGCCGTCGGCGATCATCGGGCGAACGAGGGAGTCGGGTGCGGGCAGCGTCGGCATGACGGCAGCATCCGGGGTGCGCGGCGAGCCGTCAAGGCGCCGGGCGGATCGCTGTCGTCCGACAGGCGCCGGGCGGATCGCGTGTCGGACCGGCGGATTGCGTCCCGAGCCGACGGGCTGCGGCGCACGGGCGGTGGTGCTGCGGATTGCCCGCCCAGCGGGCAATCCTGCACCCCGCTGCCCGCCCAGCGGGCATCCGCGCGCAGCTGCCCGCCCGGCGGGCACGTGCAACGCCCCCGGAGGACCCGCGAGGGCCCGCCGGGAGCGCTCGGCCGCACGCCCTGCCCGCCCGGCGGGCACGTGCAACGCAACGCCCGCCCGGCGGGCACGTGCAACGCAACGCCCGCCCGGCGGGCAATCCCGCCTAGCGGGCAATCCCGCCCGCCGCTGCGTCGACGACCAGGAAAGGCGCGGGAATCACGGCGGCCGACCCCTGAGGGCCGGCCGCCGACGTCAGTCGCGAGCGCGGGCGTTCAGCCGGTGACGGCCTGGTCCGCGATGTCCAGCGCGCGGTCGATGATCCCGAATCCCTCGGCCAGCTGCTCCTCGTTGATGCACAGCGGCGGGTTCGTGTGGATCGAGTTGTTGGCGATCATCGTGTACAGCCCGTTCTCGCGGAAGAACTTGCCGATCGCCTTCATCTCGTCGCTGGTGCCGTTGAACGGGGTGATCGGCGTCCAGGGATTCTGCGAGCGGACGAGGTCGAGGATCCCGAACAGGCCGATGCTGCGGTGCGCGCCCACCGACGGGTGCTTCGCCGCCAGCGCCTCGTGGTGCCGACGCATCACCTCGCCCATGCGCGCCGCGTTGCCGATGAGGTCATCCTCCTCGTAGACGCCGATCGTCGCCAGCGCGGCCGCGAGCGAGACCGGGTGCGAGGAGTAGGTGAGGCCGCCGTAGAACATCCTGGTGTCCATGGCCTCGGCGACCTTGGCGTTCATCGCCACCGCGCCGAGCGGCAGGTAGGACGACGTCAGCCCCTTGGCCATCGTCATGAGGTCCGGCACCACGTCCCAGTGGTCCACCGCGAACCAGCGCCCGGTCCGCCCGAATCCCGCCATGACCTCGTCGGCGACCATGAGGATGCCGTACCTGTCGCACAGCTCCCGGACGCCCTTCAGGTACCCGTCGGGCGGGATCAGGATGCCGTTGGTCCCGACGACCGTCTCGAGGAAGACCGCGGCGATCGTCTGGGCGCCCTCGTACTTGATGACGTCCTCGAGGCCGTTCAGCGCCTCGGCGGCCGGACGCGGCTCCTTCTCGCCCCAGCGGTGCGTGTCGGGGTAGCGGACCACGCCCACGATGCCGGGCTCGTTCGCCCAGCGGCGGTAGTCGCCGGTGAGCGTCATCGCGCCGGCGGTGGCGCCGTGGTACGCGCGGTAGCGGGCCAGCAGCTTGTACTTGCCGGTGACGTGGCGGGCGAGCTTGATCGCGTTCTCCACCGCCTCGGCCCCGCCCAGGGTGAAGAACACCTTGCTCATGTCGCCCGGCAGGATCTCCGCGAGCTTCGCGCCGAGGCGGGCGCGGACCTCGGTGGCGAACGCGGGCTGGACGAACTGGAGCTTCGACGCCTGCTCGTTGATGGCGTCGATGACGCGCCGGTCGCCGTGGCCGATGTTCACCGACATCAGCTGGGCGTTGAAGTCCAGGATCCGCCGACCCTCGGGCGTGTAGAGGTAGACGCCCTCGGCGCGGTCGATCGCGATGGGGTCCAGCTGCCCCTGGATCGACCACGAGAAGATGGTGTGGGCGCGGGACAGCGAGACGATCTCCTCGCTGGTCATGCGCGGCGCGGCGCTGATGCCCATGAAACCTCCAGTCGGGCCGCGGTGCGGACGGCCCGTGCGGTTGCGACGAGGCGCGATGCGGCCCATTACAGCACAGCGCGGCTCGGCCCGGGCGAGCCCGACACCTGCAGCCGGCGCGCCCGGGCGCGTTGGCTCGCGCCGGTGCCAAGCACTTGGCGGCGGCCGCGCAACGCTCGAGGCTGCGGCTGGAGCTTGCCCCCGCCGGACGGGGGTGGCACGCTAGCCGCTGGCAGCGTCGCCGGACACCTGCCGGGAGGGGGATCACGAACCGCCGCGTCGCATCACTGGTCCTCGGCCTGGTCCTCGCAGCCCAGGGCATCCAGCCCGTCGCCGCGAGCGCCACGCCAGCTGCCGCGGGCCAGGTCGCTGCGGCCCCTGCGACCACGGCGGTCCCCTACGCCACCAGCCTCGCGCAGGCCGCCGCGCCGGGCGTCGTCCACCGCCATGGATGGTGGGCCACAACAGACGGGCTGCAGGCCGTCGACATGATCGACGTCATGCCGTCGACGCCGGGCATCACCCTCGAGGCGAGCGCGCCGGCGGCCGGTGTGTCCACGCTCCAGACGGTCGCCGGCCAGGCCGGGGCGGTGTCGCGCGAGGGGCACCGGGTCGTGGCGGCCGTCAACGGCGACACGTGGACGGTGAGCGCCGCGTCGGGCCGGTCCGCCCCGACCGGCCTGCTCGTCCACGGCGGCGAGCTGCTGAGCGGATCGCGGTCCGCGCGGCCGACGTTCGGCCTCACCGCGAGCGGCGGCACGATGTTCAGCGACGTCGCCGTGACGACGGCGGTCACCCTGCCGGGCGGCGCCGCCCCGCTCAGCGTGGACCGGATCAACAAGCCGCGCCTGGCCGGCGAGCTGGATCTCTACACGCCCAGCTGGGGCGCCACCACCGGCACGGGCCCTGATGGCACCGAGGTGGTCCTCGCGGCGCCAGACCTGCCCCTGCGGGCCAGCGGCACCTGGCTGACGATGGTCACGGCGGTTCGGGCGGACGTCGGCGACAGCCCGATCGCGGACGGCACCCTGGTGCTCTCCGCCCAGGGCGAGGACGCCGCGGCGCTCGCCGCCCTCCCGGTCGGCGCCGTGATCGCTGTCACCACGACGGTGCCCGTCGGCTGGGAGTCGGTCACCGAGGCGGTGAGCGGCCGGGAGTGGCTGGTCAGGTCCGGCATGGCTGGCGTCTCCCCCATCTCGGCCGTCACCACGGCCACCCACCCGCGCACCGCGATCGGTGCGCGCGCAGACGGCAGCCTGCTCCTCGTGACCGTGGACGGCCGGCAGCCGGGTGAGAGCCACGGCGTCGCCGACGACGACCTCGCCGCGATGCTCGTCGGACAAGGGGTGGAGACGGCGATCAACCTCGACGGCGGCGGCTCGACGACGGCACTCGTCCGACGCCCGGGCGACGTCAGCGCGACCATCGCCAACACGCCCTCTGACGGGTCGGAGCGGCCTGTCGACGATGCGCTCCTCGTGGTGTCGTCGTATCCCACCGGGCCGCTGTCGCGGCTGGCCGTGCGGCCAGGCGACACGACGACGATGGTCGGCGGGACGGTCGCCTTCACGGTAGGCGGCACGGACGACGCGCTCAACGGCGTCCCGCTGCCGGCCGTGCCCGTGTCGTGGTCGATGGTCGGCTCGGGTGCCACGCTGGGCGCTGACGGCGTCCTGACGGCCCAGGCCGCCGGCTCGGTGCTGGTCACCGCCATGGCGGGCGGACTCCTCGGCAGCTCGACGGTGACCGTGCTCCCCGACAGCGTCGCCCCGACGGCGACGACGCCGGTCATGCGGCTGCGCTCAGGCTCCGCCATGTCGCCCGACCGTGAGGCCGTGACCGTCAGCTGGCCAGCCTCAACCGACGTCGGGCTCGGTGTCGTCCGGTACGAACTGAACCGCCAAGTCGCGGGCGGCGGGTGGACCCCGGCGACCCTGCCGTCGCCGCTCTCGCGCTCGGTCGTGGAGCAGGTCGCACCGGGCCAGGCGGTGCAGTACGAGGTCCGGGCGGTCGACGCCGCCGGCAATGCAGGTTCCTGGCGCGCCACGGCCCCGCTTGAGATCCTCCAAGCCGCCGAGACGGCCGCGAACTACTCCGGCCTGTGGGTGCGCCGGAACGGGCATGCCTATCTCGGCGGCCTCCTGCGCGCCTCGCGTAGCCGCGGCGCCACGGCCACGTACACCTTCACTGGGAGCCAGATCGCGTGGTTCGCGGCCAGGGGGCCGACCTTCGGCAGCGCCACGATCCTGCTCGACGGGGTCGCGGTCGCCACGGTGAGCCTGCGCGCGGCGACGCTCCAGCCGGCCCGGGTCGTGTACGTCCACGCCTGGCCCGCGGTCGGGCGGCATCGCATCGCCATCCGGGTCGTGGCGACACCGGGCCACCCGTGGGTCGGGGTGGACGGCTTCGGCGTGGCGGTCGCCGCAAGTCCGTAGGGGCGGGCCGGCCTCAGGCGGTCGGGTTCTCCGTCGCGACTCGCCGGATCACCGCCAGGCAGCGGTCGACGTCGTCCGCGGTCGTCCGCCAGCCCGAGACCGAGATCCGCATGACGCGCTGCCCGCGCCACGTCGAGCCGCCGAGCCAGAGCGTCCCGTCGGCCTGGACCGCCGCGATCACCGCGTTCGTCCGGGCGTCGCCGGCGGCCGGATCCCCCGACGGGTCGTCGAAGCGGACGAGGGCCTGGTTCAGCACGACGTCGTTGAGGACGCGGACGCCCCGGACCGCGCCGTCGAGCCCTGCGGCGAAGCGCCGTGCGAGGTCGCAGGTCCGGCCCACCATCTCCGCCACGCCGTCGCGGCCAAGCGAGCGGATCGCCGCCCAGACCGCGAACCCGCGGGCTCGCCGCGACGATTCGGCCACCCAGTTGTACGGGTCGCGCTCCCCGCCCGCCGTCTCCACGTAGTAGGCCGCGCCCAGCGTCATCGCCCCGTGGTGCGCCGTCGGGTGGGCCGTGAACACGAGGCCCGAGTCGTATGGGACGTTGAGCCACTTGTGGCAGTCGGTGGTCCACGAGTCCGCCCGCTCGACGCCGGCCAGCAGGTGGCGCCGAGCCGGGTCCGCCGCCGCCCACAGCCCGAACGCGCCGTCCACGTGGAGCCAGCCGCCGTTGGCGCGGACGAGGCCCGCGATCTCGGGCAGCGGGTCGAAGGCGCCCGTGTTGACGTTGCCCGCCTGCGCGCACACGAGCGCGGGACGGTCGAACCGCCCGAGGACGTCGGCCAGCGCGTCAGCCCGCACGCGACCCTGGCCGTCGACGGCGACGCGAACGACACGGTCGCGGCCCATGCCCAGCATCTGGAGGGCCGCGTGGATCGTGACGTGGGCCTCCTCACCGACCACCACCGGGACGTCGGGGGCGCCGAACAGCCCGTTGCGCTCGACGTCCCAGCCTGCCTGCTCCAAGAGCGCGTGCCGGCCTGCGGCGAGGGCCGTGAACGAGGCCATCGTGGCGCCCGTCGTGAACCCGGCCGAGACGCCAGCCGGAAGACCGAACAACTCGGCGGCCCAGCTCGCCGCCACCTCCTCGGCCACGGCCGCGGCGGGTCCGATCACATACAGGCCCGCGTTCTGGTCCCAGGCGCTGGCGAGCCAGTCGGCGGCCAGCGCGGCCGGCAGGCCGCCGCCGATGACGAAGCCGAAGAAGCGCGGGCCGGTGCTCCCGACGAGACCCCCCTCCGAGGCCGCCGCCAGGGCTTCCACGGTGGCGACGGGGTCCTCGCCGTGCTCGGGGAGCGGCCCGCCGAGACGCCCCCGCAGCTCGGCCACGGTGGCGGTCGGGGCGACGCGCAGGTCGTCCACACCCCGGAGCCAGTCGCGGGCGAGCTCCGCGGCTCGGGCGAGCGCGGCATCGGTGGTGGTGCTCGCGGTGTCGCGGTCCATCGTCTCTCCCGACGCGGGCTCCGGCGCCCGGGCACGCACGCCGGGACGGGCGAGGGCATCATCGCGCGGATGGCGCCGGGCCGCCCGGCAGGCGCGCACACCCGCCGTTCGGACCGGCCCGAACGGCCCTCGCCACGCCGAGCCACCGGCGTATGCTCACGCCATTCATGCTGCGGGCGCCGATCGCCCGCGGGCCCGTCCTCCCGTCGGCGGGTTGGCCGGGCCACAGTGCGACGATGTTCGAGGAGGCTGTTCGCGATGCCCCGTATCGTCCGAGGCGCGCTCCTGCAGGCAACCTGGACCGGCGACAAGGAGTCGATGATCCAGAAGCACGAGCAGTACGTGCACGAGGCGAAGAAGCAGGGCGCCCAGTTCATGCTCTTCCAGGAGCTGTTCTACGGGCCCTACTTCTGCCAGGTGCAGGACAAGAAGTACTACTCGTACACCGAGCTCATCCCCGACGGCCCGACCACCAAGCGCTTCCAGGCGCTTGCCCGCGAGACGGGCATGGTTCTGGTCGTGCCGATGTACGAGGAGGACAGCCAGACCTCGGGGATCTACTACAACACGGCCGCGGTCATCGACTCGGACGGCAAGTACCTCGGCAAATACCGCAAGACGCACATCCCGCACGTCGACGGCTTCTGGGAGAAGTTCTACTTCCGCCCCGGCAACCTCGGCTACCCGGTGTTCCAGACGGCCGTCGGCAAGATCGGCGTGTACATCTGCTACGACCGCCACTTCCCGGAGGGCGCCCGGGCGCTGGGCGTCAACGGCGCCGAGATCGTCCTGATCCCGAGCGCCACGTCGCGGGGCCTGTCCGAGTACCTGTGGCGCGTGGAGCAGGTCAGCCACTCGCTCGCCAACGGCTACTTCGTCGGCACCATCAACCGCGTCGGCGTGGAGAAGGAGATCGGCCCGGACGACTTCTACGGGCAGAGCTACTTCGTGGATCCGCTCGGCCAGTTCGTGGGCGCGGTGGGCAGCCCGTACGACGAGGAGCTGATCATCCGCGACCTCGACCTCGACCTGATCGGCAAGGTCCGCCAGACGTGGCAGTTCTACCGCGACCGGCGGCCCGACATGTACGGCGACCTCGTCAAGCCGTAGGCTAAGCGCCCGCGCCGCTCGGCCGGCGATGCGAATGCGACATTCGACGCAGGCCTGGCATCGGGTATGATCCCGCGCGGCTCGGCTGCCAGGAGGAGGGCAGCCGAGCCGTCCGATTCTCCGGGGCGTCCCCGGGCGGAGGATGCGATGCAGTTCGGGTTCACGCTCAAGCCGGAAAGCTCGATCGAGCGGACGATCGCCCTCACCAGGCAGGCCGAGGCGGCGGGCTTCACCTACGGCTGGCTGTTCGACTCCCACGTCCTGTGGCGCGACCCGTATCCCCTCCTCACGCTCATGGCGCAGGCCACCAGGCACATGCGCCTCGGCACCTGCGTGACCAATCCGGCCACGCGTGAGCCGTCCGTCACCGCGTCCTCGCTGGCCGTGCTCCAGGAGCTGTCGGGCGGGCGGATGGACCTGGGGATCGGCCGCGGCGACTCGGCCCGGCGCGTTCTGGGCAAGGCGCCGACCTCCATGAAGGACCTCGAGCAGGCGGTGCACGTCATCCGCGCCCTCGCGGAGGGCCGCTCGGTCGAGTTCGAGGGGGCGATGCTCGAGCTGCCGTGGGTGACCGGCGGGCACCGGCTCCCGGTCTGGATCGCCGGCTACGGCCCGGTGGCCCTCAAGCTCACCGGGCGCATCGCCGACGGCGCCATGCTCCAGATCGGCGACCCGGATCTCATCCGCTGGTTCGTGTCGCAGGTGCGGGCGTCCGCCGAGGCGTCGGGCCGCGACCCCGCCTCGGTCAAGGTGATGGCCGCCGTCCCGGCCCACGTGGGCGACCTCGCCGACGGCCGCGACCGCACCCGGTGGTTCCCTGCGCTGGTCTCGAACCACGTCGTCGACCTGGTCAACAAGTATCCCCGCGAGGACCTGCCCGAGGAGCTGACCACCTACATCCGCGACCGCGAGGGCTACGACTACCTGCACCACGCCGAGGTGGGCTCGTCCAATGCGTCGTTCGTCTCGGACGACATCGTGGACCGCTTCTGCCTCGTCGGCTCGGTCCAGGACCACGTGGCGCGGCTCCGGGAGCTGGCGGACGCCGGCGTCGACCAGTTCAACCTCTACCTCATGAACGGGAACGAGGAGGAGCAGCTCGAGGCGTACGGGCGCGAGGTCATCCCCGCCCTGCGCGCCTGACGCCGCTCCCTGAGCCGCGCCATAGCAGAACGCGGCGGGCAGCGGCATTTGGTACTGGGATGGAGGTCAGTCTCGACCTCCGAGGGCATCCCGCGGACAATCGCGCCGGAGGTTGCCCCATGCCGTCACCGCGCCGCGCCCACCGTCGAGACCCCCGCTGGGAGGAGGACGGCCCGGCCGCCCGGCGCGAGCACCGGCGGCGCCGGACGCGTGAGGTCGCGGCCTTCCTGACCTCGCTCGCGGCGGCGGCGGCCGCCGGTGGCGTGCTGGCCTTCCGCCTGGGCACGGCGCTCGTCGGGCGCGGCTGACCCCTCGACCCGGGACGGGGCCCCGCACCCGCGCGCCTGCCGGGGCTCGGTTCAGGGCTGCCCCTGCGGCGCCGCACAGCGCCGAGTGGCCCGTCCCTGCACGTCGCTCGGACCGTCCGACACCCCTCCCCCCGGGCTACGATGGCCCAACACGTGCCACCCCGTCGACGGGTGTTGCCGGCGGGGCTCCGAACGCAAGGAGGAAGGATGCGCACCCTTTTCGCCCACGGCACCATCGTCACGGCCGAAGGCTCCCACGCCGCGGACGTGCTGGTCGACGGCGAGACGATCGTCCAGATCGGCGCCGACCTGGCCGCCGCAGTGGCCGCTGACGAGGTCATCGACGCCACCGGCAAGTACCTGATCCCGGGTGGCATCGACGGGCATACGCACATGAAGCTGCCGTTCGGCGGCACGTTCGCGAAGGACGACTTCGAGACGGGCACCCGCGCGGCGGCGTTCGGCGGCACCACGACCATCGTGGACTTCGCGGTCCAGAACAAGGGCCAGACCCTGCACCAGGGCCTCGACACGTGGTTCGCCATGGCCGAGGGCATGGCCGTGACGGACTACGCGTTCCACATGATCATGTCGGACGTCACCGACGCCAGCCTGGCCGAGATGGACCAGCTGGTGGACGAGGGCGTCCCCGACTTCAAGCTGTTCACCGCCTACCCGGGCGTGTTCTACTCCCCCGACGACCACATCTTCCGGGCCCTGCAGCAGTCGGCCAAGAACGGCGGCCTCATCCTGATCCACGCCGAGAACGGCCCCGTCATCGACATCCTGGCGGCCGAGCAGGTCGCCAAGGGCGTGACCGACCCGATCGGCCACGGGCTCGCGCGCGACAGCCGGATGGAGGGCGAAGCCACCAACCGCGTGATCCGCCTGGCCGAGGTCGCAGGGGCGCCGGTGTACTTCGTCCACATGTCCGCCAAGGAGGCGCTGGCAGCGCTCATGGCGGCCCGCGACCGCGGCGCGATGGCCTGGGCGGAGACCTGCCCGCAGTACCTCTACCTCCACCTCGACGACCTGGGCAACGGCTTCGAGGGCGCCAAGT
>JAKAMV010000063.1 GCA_021812735.1 Chloroflexota bacterium
GGTCACGAACGGCACCTGGATCCACATCAGCATCCTGCTGCCGCCCACCTATGGCTCACGGGGGCTATGGTCGCCGACGGGCAGGCCGAGCGACAGCGGCTGGTGGCAGGTCGAGTACACGGTGACCCGGGGCGGCAACGACACGACCACCTGGCAGGTGTCCATGTCGGGGAACCCGGTCCACCTCAAGGTCCCCTGAGCGGGCGTCCGCAGGACAGGTCGCGAGGATCCGGCGAGCGCCGCAGGCCAGCGTGACCGCGGCGCCGGGTGCGTCCCGTTCGCGCCCGCGCGGGTCAGTCGCCGTACCCGTCCGGGTGCGCCCGCCGCCACGCCCAGGCAGAGCCGATCATCTCCGGCAGCGTGGAGCGCCGCGGCGCCCAGCCCAGGACCTCGCGGGCACGGGCGTTCGACGCCACGAGGACGGGCGGGTCGCCGGGGCGGCGCGGGCCAGCGGTGTGCGGGATCGGCGCGCCGACGACCGCCTCGGCCGCCTGCAGGACCTGCTTCACGGAGAAGCCCGAGGACGTGCCCAGGTTGGCGATCAGGGGCTCGGCGCCAACACCGCCGCCAACGGGGCCGGTCCGGGCGTCCGCCGGGTCCGTTGCCACCAGCGCCGCCACGTGCGCGTCGGCCAGGTCGGCGACGTGGATGTAGTCGCGGATCGGCGTGCCGTCCGGGGTCGGGTAGTCCTCGCCGAACAGCGTCAGCGCGGGGCCGCCCTCCGCCGCGAGCAGGACGTTGGGGATGAGGTGCGTCTCCGGGCGGTGCACCTCCCCCAGCCGATCGGTGGCGCCGGCCACGTTGAAGTAGCGCAGGATCACGCTCCGGAACCCGTATGCCGCGCCGTACCACCGCAGGGCGCCCTCGAACGTCCGCTTGGACTCGCCGTAGGGGTTGATCGGGCGGAGCGGCGCGTCCTCGGTGATGGGCGTGGCCTCGGGCACGCCGTACGTGGCGGCGGTGGACGAGAAGACGATGCGCCGGACGCCGGCCTCCCGGGCGGCCTCGAGGAGGGCGACGCCGCCAACCACGTTCTCGCGGTAGTACTTGGCGGGGTCCGCCATGCTCTCGCCGACGAGCGAGCGGGCGGCGCAGTGGAGGATCGCGTCCACGCGCTCGCGCTCCAGCAGCGCGCGGGTGGCCGCCTGGTCGGCGTAGCTGCCCCGGACGAGGCGGGCCTCGGGGCTGGGGACCGCGGCGTGGCCGGTGGACAGGTCGTCGAGGACGATGACGTCGTGGCCGGCGGCGACCAGCGCGTCCGCCGAGACGCCGCCCACGTACCCGGCACCGCCGGTGACCAGGACCCTCACGCGCTCACCTCCCGTGTCGGCAGGGCCTCGCCCCGCGTCGCCAGCACTTCCTCCATGCGCGCCGCGAGCCGCTGCGCCGCCGCGTTGTCCGGGTCGATCGCCAGCGCACGCCAGGCGAGCTGCAGCGCCCGGGCATCGTCGGCGCGCTCGAGCGCCACCCGCGCCAGGCCAACCACCGCGATCGAGTTGCGCGGGTCGGCGGCGGCTGCCTGCCGGTACAGGCGCTCCGCCTGGTCCACAAGGCCCAGCGACAGGGCCCGCTCCGCCTGGAGCAGCACCTCGATCACGACGGGTCCACCGCGTCTTCGTACATGTCCGCAAGGATGCCCTGTGCGAGCAGAAGGAGCGAGCCGCGCTCGTTGGCGCCCGGGTCGGCGATGACGCGGTCGAGGAGCTCGTCGATGACGCGGCCGAGGCGCGGGCCGGGCTCCAGGCCAAGCTCGTCCATCAGGTCGCGGCCGTCCACGGCCAGGGCGCTCCGGTCGAGGGGATGCGCCGCGTGGAGCTCGTGCTCGACGCGGGCCCGGAACGACGCGGTGTCGGGATCGTCCGGGTCCGCGCCGCTGCCCAGGTCGTCGGCTCGACGGAGCGCGAACAGCGCGTCGAGTCGCTCGGGCCCGATGCGCAGGATGAACCGGCGAACCGCGGCGTCGGTGGCGCCCGGGTCCACCACGAACATGTGGTGCCGCACGAGGTGGACCACCTCATCGGCCGGCGTGCGCGGGTAGCGGAGGCGTCGGAGGAGCGCGTCGGCCAGCTCGGCGCCCACGGCGTCGTGGTGCGGGAAGTGGCCGCCGGCGAGCGTGGCCGGCTTGCCGATGTCGTGGAGGAGGGCCGCGAGCCGGATCACGGGGCGCTCGGCGGGGGCGGCGTCCACCGCGCGCAGGGTGTGGTCCCAGAGGTCCTCGCCCCGGACCTTGCGCTGCGCGATGCCGCGCTGCGCCGCGAGCTCCGGGGAGATGACCCCGAGCACGCCGGTCTCCTGCATCAGCGCCAGCCCGACCGACGGGCGCGGGGCGGCGAGGAGCTTCTCGAGCTCGGTGGCGATCCGCTCCCCGGAGAGGTGGGCGACGAGCGGGGCGTTGGCTCGGATGGCGGCCAGGGTGGCGGGCTCGATGCCGAAGCCGAGGGTGGCTGCGAGGCGCACGGCGCGGACCATGCGCAGGGCGTCCTCGCGGAACCGGGCGTCCGGGTCGCCCACGGCGCGCAGCAGACGGGCGGCCAGGTCGGCGCGCGCGCCGAAGGGATCGGCGAGGGTGTTCGCGGCCTCGCCCGGCCGGCGGCCCCAGGCCATGGCGTTGACGGTGAAGTCGCGGCGGGCGAGGTCGGCCTCGATGTCGTCGCCGAACTCCAGCCGGTGCGGCCGGCGGAAGTCGGCGTACTCGTGCTCCAGGCGAAAGGTGGTGACCTCGAAGACCTCGGCGTCGCGGCGGATGGCGACGGTGCCGAAGCGGTTCTCGTAGACGGCACCTGGGAACAGCTCGACCAGGCGGTGGGGCCGGGCGTCGGTGGCGAGGTCCCAGTCGGCGGGCTCCCGGCCGAGCAGGGCGTCGCGCAGCGAGCCGCCCACGACGTACGCGGCGTGGCCGGCCTCGACGAGACGGTCGATCAGGGCGAGGACGGCGGACGGGACCATGCCCGCGAGGCGGGCGGCCTCGTCCCCCGCGCCGCCATCGGCCCCGTCGTCATCGGCGCGCATGCCGCGCCTAGTTGGTGCCGAGGAACAGGTAGTCGCGCCAGGCCTCGTTGCGCGTGTCGTCGAGGTAGGGCGTGAACAGCGAGTAGATGTCGCTCCGGGGCTCGAACGGCAGGCGGAGCAGGCGGAGCCGCGCCTCCTCGGGTGTGCGGTCGCCCTTGCGGTGGTTGCACGTGCGGCACGCGGCGACGAGGTTCTCCCAGGTGTGCCCGCCGCCGCGGTGGCGCGGCACGACGTGGTCGAGGGTGAGGTCGTTGCCCGTCTTGCCGCAGTACTGGCAGGTGTGCTGGTCGCGGACGAAGATCTCGCGCCGCGACAGCTTGACGCGCGGCCGCGGCCGGCGGATCTGGTGCTGGAGGCGGATGACGCTGGGCGCCCGGTAGGAAGAGCGCACCGAGCGGATCTCCTGGTGGTCGAACTCGATCACCTCGGCCTTCTCGCCGAAGACGAGCCTGAACGCCCGCGGCAGGTTGCAGACGTTCAGGGGTTCGTAGTTCTGGTTCAGCACGAGAACAACCCCGTCCACGCCCAAACCATAGCAGCGCGCGACGGTTCGCGTCCGAGCCGTGCTGGTGAGCGGGCGGTCAGCGTGGCGCGAGCGGCAACCGCGGCCGGGACGACGGGCCGCCCGCGAGGGCGCGCTACATCCGCGGCGGTGTCATCTCCCGCTCGATCTGCGCGACCCGGACCTCGATCCGGCTGACCTCGGCGCTCGCCGCCTCCCACTCGGGCCCACCGGGCTCGGCAGCGAGTCGCCGCAGGCGAGCCTCGCGGTGCAGGGCGAGGAGCTCCTCGCGGGTGGACGGCAGGGGCTGGGCAACGGTCTCGCTGGCGGTCATGGGTCCTCCCTGGTCGATGGGGACAGGGTAGCGCGACGCAGATCCCGGCCGGGGATCCACCACGTCACCGCGCGCTGCCCGCCTCCGGCCCTACCCGCGCACCACGCGGACCGGCATCCCCGGCCGCACCTCGCCCTCGCGCAGCACGCGGGCGTACCAGCGCGCGTCCTCCGGGTGAA
Organism: Chloroflexota bacterium; assembly: GCA_021812735.1. The sequence goes on from JAKAMV010000063.1 coordinate 4,025, forward strand.
CCTTGCCGCTGATCCGCGCGATGCGCCGCCCGACGAACCAGTGGGCGAGCGTCTGGCACGGCGCTGTGTGCTTGGTCAGCTCCAGCTCCACCGCGGTCTCGCCCTCGCCCACCACCAGCCGGTCGCCGGCCGCGAGCTGCCCCCAGGCGATCCCCAGCAGCGTGAGGTTCTCGCCGTACGCGCCCGGGAACGCCCGGTGGCCGTCGGCGCGGACCCGCTCGATGGCCTCCTGCGCGTACAGGCACACGGCCTGGTCGGGCCCGCCGTGCACGGGCTCGGGCTCCGTGTGGGCGTCGTTCGTCGGCCCGAGCCGCGCGAAGGACGAGCCGGCGACCGGCGGCTTCGGCACCCCGCCGGCGTTGGCGTTGACCGCGACGACGAACCCGACGTCCCCCGGCTCGGGCGACGCGCGCTCGGCCCAGAGCACCTCCGTGTCGTACGGCAGCTCGATCGTGGTGGCGCCGGCGGTCAGCGGGTCGGCGGCGAGCAGCGCCCGCACCTCGTCGAGCAGGCCGGCCCGCACCTCGGACGAGGCCGCTGCCACGTAGCTCACCGACGCGACGCGGTCCAGCACGCCCTCGGGCGAGAGCCTCTGGACCTGGCGGAAGCGCTGCCGCTGCCACGGCCCGAAGAGCCGCGTCCGGTCCAGCATGTCGCGCCACGCCGTGTCCCACACCTGCGGCTCGCCGACGGCGATGCGCCGGATCGCGTCATCGAGGCCGCGCACCCACGGCACCGTCGCGTCGCGGCGGTTGAAGACCAGCGCCAGCCGCCCGCCCGGCCGGAGCACGCGGTGTGCCTCGGACAGCGCGCGGATGGCGTCGAACCAGTGGAACGCCTGCGCCACCACGACTGCGTCCACCGAGGCGGCCGGCAGGCCGATCGACTCCGCGGTGCCATCCACGAGCTCGGCCGCCGGCGCCGCCTCGCGGAGCTTGGCGCGCATGGCCTCGACGGGCTCGAGCGCGAGCAGCCGCGCCCCGGACGGCACGAGCAGGCGGGTGAGCTTGCCGGTCCCCGCGCCCAGCTCGAGCACGGTGCGGCCGGGCGCCAGGCCCAGCGCGGCGACGAGCGCCTCGACGGCGTCCGGCGGGTAGCCGGGTCGCGAGCGCTCGTAGGCATCGGCGCCAGCGGTGAACCCCAGGGCGGCAGCGGCGTGGATGGCGTCGGTCATGGGCGCGACTGTAGCCGACGGCCCGTCCGGCGGGCGCGGCAGACCTCCCGTCGCGGGCGGCGGCCCGCGACGCCTCGGCCGGCGCGCCGACGTACGCTTCGTCCCGTGATCACCCAGCTGTACACCATGCAGACCGTGATGGAGGCGCTCGCCTGCGCCGATGCCGGCGCCGACCACGTCGGCATCACCCCACCCCATGGCGGCCTCCCGGGCGAGGTGCCCGTCCGACTCGCGGCAGAGATCGTGCGCGCCGTGGGCAACCGCGCCCGGGCCGTCGTGCTCACCGTGTGGACGGACCCGGTGGCCATCGCCGAGCTGGTGGACGCCACGCGCCCCGCGATCCTGCACCTCTGCCCGCCGGCCCACCTCACCTCGCCCGCCAGGGTGGCAGCGCTGCGAGACCGGCTGCCGGGCGTGCCGGTCATGCAGGCCGTGTCCGTGACGGGCCCGGAGAGCATCGCCGAGGCGCGCGCCTACGCGGAGGTGGCCGACTACCTCATCCTCGACACGCAGGACCCCGGCATCGCCGGCGTCGGCGCCAGCGGCGCCACCCACGACTGGCGGGTCAGCCGCGAGATCGTGCGGTCCGTGTGCGTGCCCGTGATCCTCGCCGGCGGCCTGTCGCCGGAGAACGTCGCGGAGGCGATCCGCGTGGTGCGGCCGTGGGGCGTGGACTCGCTCACGCACACGAGCCGGCCGCTCCCCGGCGGCGGCTTCCGCAAAGACCTCGAGCGCGTCCGCGCGTTCATCGCGGCGGCCCGGAGCGCGCTGGGCGACGACCCGGACACCCGCGCCGACCCCGACTGAGATGCCCGACCCGAGCCGGCGCGTCCTCGTCCTCGGCGACGCCAACGTGGACCTCACCCTCCACGTCCCGCCGCGGCTGCCCGACGGCCGGCGCGAGGTCCGCGAGCCGGTGCTGTCCCCGGGCGGCACGGCCGCGAACACTGCCCGCGCGCTGGCGGCGCTCGGCGTGCCCGTGGCGTTCTCGGGCGCCGTGGGCGACGACGCGTTCGGGCGACGGGTGGCGGCCGACCTCGCCGCCTGCGGCGTGGGCACGAGCGCGCTGGTGGTGACCGGGGCGGACGCGACCTGCCAGGTCATCGCGATGGTGGAGCCGGACGGCGAGCGCTCGCTGGTGGTCTGGCCGGCCGATGGCGGCGCGCTGCGCTGGCTCCGGCCCGCGGACGTCCCGGCAGACGCGATCGCGGGCGCGGCCTGGCTGCACACCACCGGGATGTGCCTGCGCCACGCCCCCGTGCGCGACGCCGTGCTGGCGGCGATGGCCATGGCGCGGGCGGCGGGCGTCCCCGTGTCCATCGACCTCAACCTCCGCGTGGAGCTGTGGGGGCTCGACGGCGAGCGCCGCGCGGCGGTGGACCGGGCGATCGGGCTGGCCGACGTGGTGCTCGGCAGCGGGCCCGAGGAGCTGGTGCCGCTGGCGGCCGCGACGGGTCGCGCCCGCGAGGACGTGACGGCGGTGGTGCTGGCGCTGGCCGGAGGGGCGCGGACCGTCGTGGCGCGCCTGGGCGCCGAGGGGGCCCTCGCGTGCACCGCGGACGGCGTCGTCCTCCGCAGCCCCGCGTTCGCCGTGCCGGCGGTCAACGTCGTGGGCGCCGGCGACGCGTTCAACGCCGGGTTCATCGCCGCGATGGTGGAGGGCCGTCCGCTCGCCGACGCGCTCCGCTGGGGCAACGCCGTCGCCGCGCGCAGGGTGGCCCGCCCGGCGGGCACGGCAGACCCCCCGGCGCGGGCAGAGGTCGAGGCGCTGCTGGCCTAGCTCGCCGCCCCGTAGACCGCGAACAGCGGCTCGTCGGGGACCGCGCTCGGCAGGTTCCAGGACGCGGAGAGGTACACGAACACCAGGTCGCGGGCCGGGTCCACCCACAGCTTCGTCCCGGACTGCCCGCCGTGGCCGAACGCCGCGGGCGAGGCGACGTGGGCCGGCCCCGGCTTGCCCCAGCCCAGGGCGTAGTGCTCGTCCTCGAGGCGGTCCGCCGCCCGACCCAGCCCGTCCACGGTGACCTCGCGCGTGGCCAGCTCCACGAACGCGGGCGCCAGCACCCGCGTGCCGTCGAGCTCGCCGCCGCGCAGCATCATCCGGCCGAACCGGAGCAGGTCGCCGGCGGTGCTCCACAGCCCGCCGCCCGCCAGCCGCAGCGCCGTGTAGCGCTGCACCAGCCCCGCGGCCACGCGCGGATCCTCGTTGCCCAGCAGGCGCGTCCCCTCCCACGCCCCCACGGCGACGGGCGCCGCGCGATCGCCGAGCCCGGCGGCGTGCGGGTCGAAGACGGTCGAGGCCATGCCCAGCGGCTCGAGCACCGTTCGGGCCAGGATGGCCGGCAGCGCCTCGCCCGTCGCGCGCTCCATGGCGAGCGCCAGCAGCTCGAACGGGAGCGTCATGTACGCGAAGCGGCTGCCGGGCGTGACGGCCGGCTGCAGGCCGAGCACTCGCGCCACCAGCCCGTCCCGGTCGAGGCCGTCGCGGATCAGCTGCTCGACGCCCTCCTCGTCGTAGCCCGTGGTGTGCGTGAGGACGTGCCACGGGGTGATCGCCCGACGGGTGTCGCCGCGGAGCTCGGGCAGCCAGTCCGCGAGGGGCGCCCGCAGGCCCAGCCGACCCTCCTGCGCCAGGCGCAGCGCAGCGGTGGCGACGATGGGCTTGGTGATCGAGGCGAGCAGGCAGACCGCATCGGTCCCGATCCGGCGCTCGGCGCCCGGGGCGGTGAAGGCATCGACGCGGACCGTGCCGGCGGCGTTGGCCACGCCCATGACCACCGACGGCAGCTCGCCGGTTCGGACGCGCCGTGCCGCGAGGTCGAAGGCGAGGTCGAGCGCGACGGGGTCGAGTGTGTGGGGAGGCATGGCGGCAGGGTAGCGCGACGGCGGGCGGGTCGCGGACTCGCGTCGGGTCGCAGGCTCGGCCCCGGGTGACGCGCTCGGCCCCGGGTGACGCGCTCGCCGGCTGCTCGGCGCCGCCGGTTGATGGGCGTCGCCCGGCTGCTGGCGCCGCCGAAATCCGCTATTGGCCGCTCGCACGTTTCGGCCGAGGGGTAGCATTCGCCGCGTGACCGACCTCGCCGTCGCTCCGGACGCAGCCGCCCGCCGGGACCGGCCGGCGAGCCCCATTGCCGAGGAGATCCGGCTGCGCCTCGCCGACGCGTGGGGCGACATGGGGGCCGCGTGGGGCGTCGCGCCGGCGATCGCGCGGGTCCACGCCTACCTGATGGCCCGCCAGGCCCCGCTCACCGAGCGCGAGGTGCGCGAGGCGCTGGGGCTCTCGCACCGGGCCGCGAGCCTCGCGCTCGCCGAGGCGGAGCAGTGGGGCCTGGTCGAGAAGGTTGCCGAGCCCCGGCGCGTGGGTCGGCGGGGTCCGGCGGGCGCCGCCTACCAGGCCGTCGGCGACCACTGGCGCTGGTTCGGCCGGGTCGTGGCCGAGCGCAAGGTCCGCGAGGGCGACCCCATCGTCGATGTCCTGGAGCGCACGCTCGCCGATGCGGGGGCTGCCCTGGCGTCTGGTCCCGGCGACCCCGACCTGCTCCGCCTGCGTGAGTGGCTGGCGACCTTCCTGGTGTTCGTGCGCCTGTTCGACCGAGCCGTGGGGCTCGTCTCGCGCCTGGAGCCCACCGAGCTCGAGCGTGCGCTGCGCCTTCTGGGCGAGGTGCCGGACGACACGATCCTGCGGCTGATCGCGCTTCTCGGCGGCCTGCCCGACCGAGACGTGCTGGAGCTCGTGGAGGCCCTGTCGCGCCTGTCGCCCACGAGCGCCCGGCGCGCGACGACGCTGATGTCCGGCGTGGTGCGGACGCTGGTGCGGTAGCGGCCCAGTCAGGGTCGGGTTCAACCCCCGCGCGGTCCGGGGAGCCGATGCGCGGGACGCATCAAATCCCGGCCCATGGCCCGGCGGGTATGCCGAATGATGCGTGGCGGGCATCGACAACGCCCGCACATGCGTGCGGCGCATCGTTCGGGCGGGCGGCGCGGCGCCCGGGCGCCACTTGATGCGCGCGGCGCATCGTTCGGCGGGCGGGGTCGGCGTTCGGACAGGATTTGATGCGTCCGGCGCATCTCGGGCGGGTCGCCGGGCGAGGCCCAGCGAGGCGCAGCCCGGATCGCGCGCGCGGGAGAATCGCCTGCCCGTGCCATAATTGGGGCCTATCGCCGGACCGAACCGGCTCGAGCGGGCGATGACCCCGGGGCCAGTCGGACGGCCGGCACGCGCGTCCTCTCGGAGAGCCCAACTGATCATGACCGAAACCTCCACCTGGGCCACCAAGAAGGGCCTCGCCCAGATGCTCAAGGGCGGCGTCATCATGGACGTCGTCACCCCCGAGCACGCCCGGATCGCCGAGGACGCCGGCGCCGTCGCCGTCATGGCCCTCGAGCGCGTCCCGTCCGACATCCGCGCCAGCGGCGGCGTTGCCCGCATGTCGGACCCGGCCATGATCGAGGGGATCATGGCCGCGGTCAGCATCCCGGTGATGGCCAAGGCCCGCATCGGCCACTTCGTGGAGGCGCAGATCCTCGAGGCCCTCGGCGTGGACTACATCGACGAGTCCGAGGTGCTCACCCCGGCCGACGAGCGCAACCACATCGACAAGCACGCCTTCAAGGTCCCCTTCGTCTGCGGCTGCCGCAACCTGGGCGAGGCGCTCCGGCGCATCAACGAGGGCGCCGCGATGATGCGGACCAAGGGCGAGGCCGGCACCGGCAATGTGGTGGAGGCCGTCCACCAGCTGCGCGACGTGCTGGCCGAGATCCGCCGCCTCCAGGGCATGCGCGAGGACGAGCTGTTCGTGGCCGCCAAGGAGCTGCAGGCGCCGTACGAGGTGGTCAGGCAGGTTGCCGAGGCGGGCCGGCTCCCGGTCGTCAACTTCGTCGCCGGCGGCATCAGCACCCCGGCGGACGCGGCGCTCGTGATGCAGCTGGGCGCCGAGGGCGTGTTCGTCGGGTCCGGCATCTTCAAGAGCGAGGACCCGGCCCGCATGGCCAACGCCATCGTCCAGGCCACCACGCACTACCAGGACGCCAAGATCCTCGCTGAGATCAGCAAGGGCCTGGGCGCGCCGATGCGCGGCATCGCCATGGAGGCGATCCCGCCGCAGGAGCGGCTGGCGGTCCGCGGCTGGTAGGCCGGACGGGTCGGCGGCCGCCGGCGCCATGACCACACGGATCGGCGTCCTGGCCCTGCAGGGGGCCTTCGCGGAACACGTCGCCGCGCTCCGCGCCGTGGGCGCGGAGCCGGTGGAGATCCGCTTGCCCGTCCAGCTCGAGGACGTTGACGGGCTGGTGATCCCGGGCGGCGAGAGCACCACCATGCGCCGGCTCATCGCGCGCTGGGGCCTCCGCCAGCCCATCCTGAACCTGGCCGCGAGCGGCGCGCCCATCTTCGGGACCTGCGCGGGGATGATCGTCCTCGCCCGCGACATCGTCGGCGGCGAGGAGCCTGTCCTGCCGCTGCTGGACGTCACCGTGGAGCGCAACGCGTTCGGCCGCCAGCTGGACAGCTTCGAGACCGAGCTGGACGTCCCGCTCCTGGGCGGCACGCCCGTTCACGCTGTGTTCATCCGCGCCCCGATCATCGAGCGTGTGGGGCCCGACGTGGACGTGCTGGCCAGGCTGCCGGGCGGCCGCATCGTCGCCGTGCGCCAGGGCAACGTGCTGGCCACCTCGTTCCACCCGGAGCTCGCGGGCGAGACCCGGTTCCACCGCCTGGTCGCCACCATGGCCGCCGAGCACGCCGATCCGGGCGAGGGGTCGGGGCGCGCGCCGGACCTTGCCGGTCGCCAGCAGCGGGGGCGGTGACCCCACCGTGGCCCGGAGCACCGGCCAGGTTCGGGCCGCGCGGCTGACGGACCTCGCCGCGCTCGGCGAGCTGTCCCGCCGCGCCCAGGGTGACGCCGAGGGCATGCGCTCGCTCGGCCTGCCGGTGAGCCGGCCGCCCATCGGCGTGTTCAGCCTGTTCCGGCTGCCGCTGGGCGCCTTCCAGCCCCACGACGCCCTGTACGTCTTCGACCGCGACGGCCACATCGCGGGCCTGCTCCGCGTGGAGCGCGACTCGTCGCGTGACGAGTGGACCGTGGTGGAGCTGGACGCCGTGGGCGGGCTCGACGCCGGGGACGTCCGCTTCCGACTCGTCCACCACCTCCTGCGCGACGGCGCGAAGCGCGGCGCCACCCGCTTCCACGTGGCCTGTGCCGACGCCGACGACAACATCGAGCTGTTCATGCAGCACGGCTTCGTCCGCTTCGGCGACGAGCGGATCCTGTTCCGCCCGCCGGGCGAGCTCCCAGTGCCGTGGTCGGAGGCCGAGGCGCGCCGGGCAGGGATCCGCCCCGGCAACCCGCTCGACGCGGTGGCGCTCGCGCGCCTGTACGCCGCCGTCACGCCGGCGCCCGTCCAGCGGCTGGAGTCGGTCCGCATGGTGGACTGGGAGCGCCAGGGCCGCGACTGGCGCGTGCCGCGCAGCTCGCTGGTGCCCATCCTGCGCTTCGCCGACGTGTACACCTACGTGCTCGAGGCGCCGGGCGGCGGCCGGGACGGCACCCAGCTCGACGCGTTCCTCCAAGTTGGTGTCGCCGAGGAGGACCAGCCCCACTACCTCAAGGTCATCGCCCGGCCAGCGGCGGACACGGCCCCGCTGGTCCGCTTCGCGCTGGGTGTTATCGCGGAGCATGCCGACCGGTCCGCGGCCCCGCGCGAGGGGGTCATCGCGCCGGTGCGCACCTATGAGTCGCCGTTCGATCGGCGTCTGGAGGAGGCTGGCTTCGAGCCCGTCGCCGCCGTCACCCTCCTGATGAAGGAGACCCTGGTCCGCGTCGCCGAGCCGCGCCTCGTGCCGGCTGGGGTGCGGTGAGCGCTCGAGAGGGAGGTCCGACAGCCGTGGGAGACGGAGACCAGGTGCGCGGGCGTGAGACCGTCGACGACCTCGACGTCCTGCTCGCGGCGCTGCCGCCGGAGATCGTGGCCGCCGTCCGAGCCCAGCCCGACGCCGGGCTGCTGATCGAGGTGGTGATGGACCTCGGGCGGCGTCCCGAGGCCCGCTACCCGGGCAAGGAGGTGACGCTCCTCGATCGCGAGATCACCGACGCCGACCTCGCGTTCGTGGTGGAGCATATCGGCAGCTTCGGCGACGACAACCGAGCGGGGATCGAGCGCACGCTTCACCGCATCTCCGCCATCCGGAACCGGACGGGCAAGGTGGTCGGGCTGACCTGCCGCATCGGGCGGGCGGTCTACGGGACGATCGAGATCATCGCCGACTTCCTCGAGGCCGGGAAGTCCATCCTGATCATGGGCCGCCCGGGCATCGGCAAGACCACGATGCTCCGCGAGGCCGCCCGCGTGCTCGCCGACGAGCAGGGCAAGCGCGTGGTGGTGGTGGACACCTCCAACGAGATCGCGGGCGACGGCGACATCCCGCACCCGGCGATCGGCAAGGCGCGGCGGATGCAGGTCCGGACGCCCAGCCTGCAGCACGAGGTGATGATCGAGGCGGTGGAGAACCACATGCCCGAGGTCATCGTCATCGACGAGATCGGCACCGAGCTCGAGGCGCAGGCGGCCCGGACCATCGCCGAGCGGGGCGTGCAGCTGATCGGCACCGCGCACGGCAACAACCTCGACAACCTGATGCTCAACCCCACGCTCTCGGACCTCATCGGCGGCATCCAGAGCGTGACCCTCGGCGACGAGGAGGCCCGCCGGCGCCGGTCCCAGAAGAGCGTCCTCGAGCGCAAGCAGCCGCCCACGTTCGACGTCATCGTCGAGATCCAGGACCGTGAGAAGGTCCTGGTCCACAGCGACGTGGCGCAGACGGTGGACGCCATGCTGCTGGGCGACCCGGTGGCGCCCGAGCTGCGCTGGCGCGACGAGGAGGGCGTGCACCGCAGCCAGTCGCGGCCGAAGCCCACGGCGCGCGAGGTGGCCGGCGGCGGCGACCGGTTCAGCGGGCTCACCGGATCGGGATTCGGGGCCTGGGGGCGCGAGCCCGGCTGGCGTGGCGCCACCCCGTACCGCGCCGGGTTGCCGGGCAGCGACGAGCGGCTGCCGCAGCGACCCGGGCTCCGACCCGGGCTCCGACCCGGGCAGTCCGGCGGCTGGCGCGCGGGCCGGAGCGCCGCGTCCGGCGCCGAGCGCGGGGCCCGCGGCCCGGAGGGCGACCGTCAGGGCCTGACCGTGATGCCCGGGGAGCGGTTCGCCGTCGCTCCGACGGACCGGTTCGCCGCGGGGCCCGGTCCGCAGTCCGCCGGCGGTCCCGGCGAGCGCGCCGCCGCGGCGCCCGGGGGGCGAGCCGCCGTTCCGCCCGAGGGCGCCTTCCGCGCCGGGGAGATCGCCGACCGCGGACCCGTGGAGCGGCAGGAGAACGGGATCGGGCCCGTGCAGGTCGCCGACGTCCGCGCCCGCGACGCGCGCGAGCTCGAGCGCCAGCGGGCATGGCGCACCGAGGCCGTCCGTGCGCTCAACGCGCTCCACGAGGACGAGGGGACGCGGCCGGTGAACGCGGCCGAGCTCGAGCGGGCCGAGGAGGAGCGGATCGCCCGGACGGTGCCCGGCGAGGCCGGCTGGGACGAGGACGAGGACGACGAGGCCACGCCGGGCCCGGCGGCGCTGGCGGTGGAGGGCGGCCTCCTGCCCACGCTGCGCGTCCTCCCGCACGGCATCAGCCGCCGTCGCCTGGAGCAGGCGATCAGGGAGCTCCAGCTGCCGGTGCAGATCGCCCGGGAGGCGGACGAGGCCGACGTGGTCATGACCCTGCGCTCGGAGTATCGCCAGAAGCCGCCGGCCCTGCGCGATGCTGAGGACCGCGGGATGCCGATCTACGTGCTCAAGGCCAACACCGTGGCCCAGATCCAAGCGTCGCTCACGTCGGTGTTCGCGCTCGAGATCGACCCGCGCGAGGCGGCGCTCCGCGAGACGGAGCAGGCGATCGCGACGGTCATCAAGCAGCAGGAGCCGGTGGAGCTGGCGCCCCAGAACGCCTACGTCCGCCGCCTCCAGCACCAGCTGGCCGAGCGCGCCAACCTGGTCTCGCGGTCACGCGGCCGCGAGCCCTACCGACGGGTCCGGCTCTACCCGGAGGAGGCCCGGCCCTCCTGGCGATAGGGCGTCAGCCGCCGAGATAGGCGGCGACGACCTCGCTCAGGCGATTGCGGCGGTCCGGCTCCGTCACGAGCTCGATGTCCGTCAGGGCGAAGTCCCGGCCTTTGAACAAGAGCGGCTCGCCCAGGTCTCGCGCGAGCGCGTACGCGAAGCAGTCCCCCATGTTGAGGCGCGCCGGGTGCCCCGAGCCGCGACCGAACCGCTGGTAGGCATCGCGGGCGATGAGCGCCTGCGCGACGGTGAACGGGGCGATCTCGATGTGCGACGACGCGAGGATGGCGTCCAGGGCCCCGGAGAGGACGGGATTGCGTCGACCGTCAAGGACCGCCGCCAGCTCCACATAGCTCGCAGCGGAGATGCGCCGATGGGGAGCCGCGGCGATCGTGTCGGCGAAGAACCCGGCATCAGGCTCCCCGAGGAGGATGGCCGCGAGGGCTGATGGGTCGATGATCACTTCAGCAGCCCCCGCTCGTCGTAGAGCTCATCCGTGAAGTTCTCCGAGGTGAGGCCGGGGCCGAGCATTGTGCCGAGCTCGCCCCACATCTCCAGGATCCGCCGGGCTTCGGCCTTCTGGTCCGCCTCCTTCTGGTCCAACCCAGCCAGCCGCGCCTGCACCGCATCCGTGACGGCGGCGGTCAGCGAGACGTTGAGCTTGTCGGCGAGCTCCCGGATCAGCGCCTCGGTCTCGGCGTTCTTGATGTTCAGGCCCATGAGATGAAATCTACCATATCAACGGTATAGATCTACCATACGCCTTTAGCCGAGTTGTCGCCTCTTCCGCGTATGCTCGCCCCACGATGACCAACGCCGCGCCGCACCCCGGGACGCTGGCTGCGCACCCGGAGCTCACGCCGACGCCGGCGGGGGGCCTGACCGCGCAGGAGGCCGCTCGCCGGCGCGCGGCCGGCATGGGCAACGCGGCGCTGCCGCCGACCACGCGCACCTACGCGCAGATCCTGCGCGAGAACACCTTCACGTTCATCAACGACATCCTGTTCCTGCTGGGCGTCGCGCTCGTCGCGGTGGGCCGGCCCACGGACGCGGTGGTCTCGCTGGCGGTCATCTCCACCAACATCGTGGTGGGCATCGTCCAGGAGATCCGAGCCAAGCGGACGCTCGACCGGATCGCGCTCCTCACCCGCCCGACGGCGTCCGTGGTCCGCGACGGCCTGCCGGCCGCCGTGCCTCAGGACGACCTTGTGCTGGGCGACCTGGTGGAGCTCCACGCCGGCGACCAGGTGGTGCTCGACGGGCGGCTGGCGACCGGCAGCGTGGGCTTGGACGAGTCGCAGCTGACCGGCGAGAGCGACGTCGTGCCGAAGCGCCCCGGCGACGAGGTGCTCAGCGGCAGCTTCGCGGCCACCGGCAGCGGCCGCTACCGGGTTGAGAAGGTGGCGTCGGCCAGCTTCGCTAACCAGGTCACCGCGGGCGCCCGCTCGTTCCGGCGCGTCGTGACACCGCTCCAGGCCGAGGTCAACCTCGTGGTTCGGGTGGTGTTGGCGATGGTCGTCTACCTGGAGATCCTGCTTGTCGTCCGGGGCCTGGTGCAGGCGACCCGCCCGGGCGAGGTGGTGGCGGACGCGACGCTGCTGGCTGGTCTCGTGCCCAACGGGCTGTTCGTGTCGATCGCGGTGGCGTACGCGCTGGGCGCGATCCGGATCCTGCGGTTCGGCGCGCTGGTCCAGCAGGCCAACGCCATCGAGAGCCTGAGCCACGTGGACGTGCTCTGCCTCGACAAGACCGGAACGCTGACCGCGAACCGGCTCGAGGTGGACCGCGTGGTCCCGCTGGGCGACGCCACCCCGGACGAGGCGGTGGCCGCGCTCGCCGCGCTGGCCGCCTCCGCGACGTCGGGCACCACGACGACCGCGGCGATCGCCGCCCGCTGGCCGACCGCGCCGCGGCCGCTCGCGGACGAGGTCCCGTTCTCCTCGGCGCGCAAGTGGAGCGCGGTGGCGTTCGCGGACGGCACCGGGCTCGTTGCCCTCGGCGCCCCGCAATTCCTGCGCCGGTACCTCGCCACCCGCGGCGACGTGGAGGGTCCCGAGGACGCCGACCTGGATCCCGACGGCTGGACCGCGCTGCGCGGCGAGCTGGCCGCGCTCACCACCCTGGGGCTTCGCGTGCTCCTCGTGGCGACCCATCCCGACGCCAGCGCGCTGCCGCCCCACGCGGACGACGCCGCGGCCGCCCTGCCGCGGGGGATGCGGGCGCTGGGCCTCGTGGCGCTCCGCGACGAGCTGCGGGACGAGGCTGCCGAGACGCTGGCCTCGTTCCGGGCCAACGGCGTGCAGGTGAAGATCATCTCCGGCGACGACCCGGAGACCGTGGTGGCGCTGGCGAGGCAGGCGGGGATCGCGGACCCGGCGGCCGTCTCCGGCGCGGACCTTGACGGTCTCGACGACGCGCAGCTGGGCGTGGCGGCCGAGGAGACCACCGTGTTCGGCCGGATCACCCCTGCCCAGAAGGAGCGGCTGGTGGACGCGCTGCGCGCTCGGGGCCACTACGTGGCGATGATCGGCGACGGCGTGAACGACGTGCTCGGCCTCAAGCGGGCGAACCTGGCGATCGCGATGGGCAGCGGGACGCAGGCGACGCGGGGCATCGCGGACCTGGTCCTGATGCACGACTCGTTCGGCGCGGTGGCGGTGGCCGTGGAGGAGGGCCAGCGCATCCTCAACGGGATGCAGGACATCCTCAAGCTGTTCCTGACCCGCATCGCCACCGTGGCGCTCGTGGTGGTCTCGTCGCTGGTGGTGGTGGCGTTTCCCATCGAGCTTCGCAACGCCTCGGCGCTGACGGTGTTCACCGTGGGGATCCCGACGCTGCTGCTGGCGCTCTGGGCCAGGCCGGGCCGGCGCGTCCGCGCCTCGCTGACCCGCACCCTCGCGACCTTCGTCGCGCCCGCGGCGATCGTGTCCAGCCTCGGCGGCCTGCTCGTCCTGAACGGCTCGCTCTACTTCGCGGGCGCCAGCGGCCTGCACTCGGGCAACTTCGTGGTGGCGCTCGACAATGCGCAGACGGCCCTCACGTCGTTCCTGGTGTTCGTCGGGCTGCTGCTGATCGTGTTCGTGGAGCCGCCCGTGCGGTGGTTCGCGGTGATCGAGCCGCTCACGACCGACCGGCGGCCGGCCCTCCTGGCGCTGGTTCTGGCGGCCGGTTTCGTGGTGACGCTGCAGCTCGGTGTCTCCCGCGCGTTCTTCTCGTTCGGGCTCCCCACCTCGCCTGACGTGGTGCTGGTGGTCGTGGCGGTGGTGGTCTGGACGGTGCTGGTGCGCGAGTTCTGGCGGCGCCGGCTGGTGGAGCGGTTCCTGGGCCTGGGGGGCTGACGGGCTGCCGGCGCCGGGCGCGTGCCGCCGGCGCCGGGCCGCGGATGGCGGGCGCGTGTCGCCGGCCCCTACGCCTCGCGCACCACCCGGATCCCACGCTTCTCGGCGAGCGCCTGCACCCAGCCCGCGGCGTTCATCCCCGGGTCGCTCTCGCGATAGGGCTCGTCGTCGCCATCGTCCGCCCGCCCCGCGCCGCCGACCAGCGTCAGCGTGCCGCCATCGGCCGCCAGGTTGTCCAGCAGCCGCTCGAGGTCATCCTCGCCCACGGCCACGAACCGCGCGCCCACGTCCACCGACACGGTGCCGTCATCGCCGGCCAGCACCGTGAGGTCCCCGCCCCGCGTCTCGCCGATGCCCATCGCCCGCTCAGCCGGCGCGCGTGGCGCCGGTGAAGCTGAACGACGCGAGCCGCACCGCGGGCACCGTGCACCCGCCGAGCATCCCGCGCAGCGTCCGACGCTCGCGACCCACCGCCTCGACCCCCGCCAGCGCGTCGAGGTAGGACATCGTGAACCGCAGGTTGCGCACCGGCCCCACGATCCGCCCGCCCTCCACCAGGAACGTGCCGTCGCGCGTCATGCCGGTGACCACCACGCGCTTGGGGTGCACCGGGTTGGTGTAGTGGAACCGCGTGACCAGCAGGCCGCGGTCGAGCCCGCCGATCAGCTCCTCGAGGGTCGCCTCGCCCGGTGCCATCGCCATGTTGACGGGGAACGGGCCCCACGGGTTCGGGGCCGGGAGCCCATGGCCCGTCGAGCGGCGTCCGGCTCGGGCCGCCGTCTGCGTGTCGAACGCGAGGTCGCGGCAGACGCCCCGGTCCAGGAGGAGCAGCCGCTGCTTGGCGACCCCCTCCGCGTCGAAGCCCATCGGGAGGCCGGCTGGGTCGCGGCCGTCGTCGGTGATGGTCACCAGGGGCGAGGCGACCCGCTTGCCCGCCTCCCAGAACGAGCGGTCCTCGGCCACGGCCAGCGCGCCCAGGCCCAGGTAGCCCAGCATGTCCAGCAGGTCCACGACGGCGTACTGGTTGAGGACCACCGGGTAGTCGCCGGGCTCGAGGTCCACCGGGCTCGCCGAGAGGCGCGCGCGCTCGGCCGCCTCGCGCCCCAGCGCCGCGGCATCGATCCGCGTCGCGTCCACGGAGCAGTCCTCCGCGTACCCGGTCCCGTTCTCGGGGCCCATCGTCACGGTGAGCAGCTGGCTCGTGGTCCGGCGCTCGGCGGTGCGGATGCCCCGCGAGTTGGCGACCGCCACGGCCTCGGCGTCGGTGGAGAAGGAGCCGAACGCGGTGACGCCCTCGGCGTCGGCGGCGGCGATCACCGCCCGGGCCCCGTCCGCGCGGAGCTCCGGCGTGGCCCCGCCCGTGTCGTCGGACCAGGCGGCCGCGACCGGCCCGGGGACAGCGCCGTCCGGGTCCGGCAGGCCGGCCCAGTCCTCGAGCTCCTCGACGTGGGCGGCGATGGCCGCGGCGCGCTCGACCAGGGCGCGCAGCCCCTCGGCGTCCGTGCGGCCGGTGGACGCGACCCCCACGCGCCGGCCCCGCGCCACCCGCAGGTTGACGAGCGCCTCGTTCGAGGTCACGTTCTGGTGGATCTCGGAGTTGGCGAAGCGCGTCAGCGCGGACTCGCCCGCGACCACGAGCGCCTCGGCCTCGGACACGCCGGCCCGCGCGGCCAGGCGCACGGCCTCCTCGGCGATGCGCAGGGCGACCCCCGGGTCCGCGGCCGCGCCAAGCGTGCGCGACGAGCTGCTCACGACATCACCCCCACGCGCACGTTGCGGAACCTGGCGCCGGACACCCCGTGGCCGACGTGGCCGGTCTGGGGCGGCTCCCCCTTGCCGCAGTTGGGCGTGCCCCACAGGCTCCACGAGCTCGCGTCGCCCACGGCGTCCATCGAGCGCCAGAGCTCGTAGGTGATGCCGGTGTAGGTGCCGTTGCGGTAGAGCTGACCCACCTTCCCGTGCTTGACCTCGCGGACGACCTCGGTGCCGAACTGGAAGTTGAGGCGCCGGTCGTCGATGGACCAGCTGCGGTTGGTCTCGAACAGCAGGCCGTCGTCGGTGTCCGCGACGATGTCGTCGAAGCTCATGCCGGGCTTCGGCAGCAGGTTGACGTTGGTCATGCGGATGAGCGGGATGCGGTTCCAGCCGTCGGCGCGCATGGCCCCGCCCGACTGGCGGCCGATCCGCGGCGCCGTCTCCCGGGAGGACAGGTAGCCGACGAAGATGCCCTCTTTGACCAGCGGGACCTGCTGGGCGGCGACCCCCTCGTCGTCCCAGCCGAACGTGCCGAGGCCGCCCGGGACGGTGGCGTCGGCCACGATGTCGCAAAGGTCCGAGCCGTAGCGGAAGCTGCCGAGCATGTCCGGCATCAGGAAGCTGGTCCCGGCGTAGCTGGCCTCGGTGCCGAAGGCGCGGTCCAGCTCGGAGGGGTGGCCGCAGCTCTCGTGAACCTGCATGTACAGCTGGCTCGGGTGGAGCAGGATCGTGCGCGTGCCCGAGGGCAGCGGCGGGGCGGAGAGCAGCTCCACGGCCTCGCTCGCGATGCGCTCCGCGTTGCCCGCCAGGTCCATGCCCCGGACGAACTCGTACCCGGAGGACGCCCACAGCCCGCCGTTGTCGGGGTAGCTGCGCCGCTGGTGCTCGTCGCCGTCGATGGCGTTGGCCTCGAGGCCGCTGCCGATGTGGGTGATGACCTGCTCGGTGTAGCTGCCGTCGGAGGCGGCGAAGGTCTTCTCCTCGCGCTGGGCGGCGTACATCGACTCCGTCCACGCGATGCCCTTGACGGCGCTCATCGCGCGGTCCGCCTGGAGCAGCGCGGCGATCTTGCGGTCCAGCGGGAGCTCGAAGGGGTCCTCGGCCACGGGCGTCACGTAGCGGCCGTGGGCAGGCGGCCGATCGTCGAGGACGACGCGGTTGCGGATGGCGGTGGCGCTGGCGCGGGCGATGCGCACGGCCTCCGCCGCCACGCGGTCCGCCTCGGCCGTCGTGAGGTCGCGGCTGGACGCGAAGCCCCACGCCCCGTCCACCACCACGCGGACGCCGAAGCCCTCGGTCTCGCTGGAGGCGACGCCCTCCACGCGAGCGGACTTGATGTTGATCGACTCCTCGAGGCGCCGGACCACGCGCACGTCTGCGTACGTGGCTCCCAGCGCGGTGGCCGTGTCGAGGGCGCGGCTCGTCAGGTCTCGCATCGCGGTCGAGGGTACCGCGCACGGCAGGCGGGCGTCGCCGGGGACAACGGCATATCGGGGGCGTCCGCCTCGCGGCCTGGGGCCCGCCCGAGCGCACCCAGGGGATGAACGGGAGGTTCGACCGCCGCGCCACCCGCTCCGCGGCACCGCGCTGGAGCTGCCGCTGTGGCGCGGCCAGGGACCGCCCCACCGAGCGGCTGAACCGGAGGTTCGAGCGCCCGTTCAGCCGCTCGGTGCCTCGGCGACACCCGGGCGGCGACACCCGGGCGGCGTACTGCCCACCTGGCACGCCCAACCGCCAGTGCCCGCCCGCCAGCCCGCCCGCCCACCTGCCCCGCCCGCCGGCCCCGCACGTCGGG
>JAKAMV010000064.1 GCA_021812735.1 Chloroflexota bacterium
CGACGAGCGGGTCACGGAGCTGGCGCTGATGCTGGGGGGCGAGGATGGGGGGCCGGCGGCGTTTGCGGCGGCGCGGGAGCTGCTGGAACGGGCGGCGGGGGATCGCGCGCACGGGCCGGACTGATGGGCGCCGACGACCGTCCCGATCCGCGCGACGCGCTGCGCCGGGCGATCGACGCGTACCTCAGCCACCTGCGCGTCGAACGTGGCCTCTCGCCTCTCACCATTCGGGCGTACGCGGGCGACCTCCGCGCGTTCGCAACGGGCGCGGAGGGCATCGAAGAGTGGGCCACCAGCCCCGATCCAGCGAGAGCCTACCTGGCGGCGCTGGCGCGACCCCCGCGCTCGCTGCGCCCCGCCAGCCACCGCCGCAAGGCCGCCGCCATCCGGGCCTTCTACCGTTTCGCCTACGGCGACGAGCGGATCGACGTCGACGTGGCAGGCACGCTCGACCTGCCGCGGCAGGCCCGGCGCCTCCCCAGCGTGCTGGACCCCGACGACGTTCGCCGGCTGCTCGAAGGGGTTCCCTTGCCGCCCGCGCCGCCCTCGACCGTCGTCGAAGGCGCTGCCATCCGCGATCGCGCGCTGCTCGAGCTGCTGTACGCGTGCGGCCTGCGCATCAGTGAGGCGCTCGGCCTCGACAGAGCGGACCTGTCGCTGGAAGGCGGCTACGTACGGGTGATCGGCAAAGGGGATCGTGAGCGGCTGGTGCCGGTCGGCGAGCCGGCCCTCGACGCTCTGGTGCGCTGGCTCGACGAGGTGCGCCCGGCCTGGATGGCCCGCCTGTCGTCCGACGGCAGCAGTCGAACGGGGTCGCCGCCGCCGCGCCCGGCGCGGGCCGCCCGCCACGCCGCCGCCGACCCACGCTCGTCCGTCGCCGGCGACCCGCTCTTCGTCACTCCGCGCGGCAAGCGCCTGGGACGCATGGCCGCCTGGCGGGCGGTGCAGCGAGCGGCTGCCAACGCTGGCCTCTCCGAACACGTCACGCCGCACACGCTGCGGCATTGTTTCGCCACGCACCTGCTCGAAGGGGGCGCGGACCTGCGCGTGGTCCAAGAGCTGCTTGGACATGCGAGCATTGACACCACACAGCTCTATACCCATCTGACCGGGGAGCGCATCCGGCAGGTCTACGCGCGGGCGCATCCGCGGGCGTGAACGGGACGGAGAGGAGTGCCGGCGATGCGATACACGGACTCGCTGCTGGCGGACGGCGAGATCGTCGTGCGCCGGGCGCGCCAACACTGGCTGGCGCCGCTGGTGCAGGCGCGGCGCGCCTGGCTCCTGCTGCTGATCGGAGCTTTGGCGCTGGTCGCGGGGTTGGCGATCCGGGATGCCTCGGGGATCGCCGGGAGGGTCGGCCTGGGCCTTGCAGTCCTCTCCGTCGTGGCGCTCGCCGCGGGGCTGGTCTTCGCGCTGTACCACGTCCTCGCCTGGCGCGCGCAGGACTACGTCGTGACCAACCGCCGCGTGGTGCAGGTCGAGGGGATCCTCAACAAGCGCGCTGCCGACTCGTCGCTCGAGAAGATCAACGATGCGGTCCTCGAGCAGAGCCTCCTAGGCCGGATCCTCGGTTTCGGTGACCTCGAAGTGCTGACGGCCTCGGAGTCGGCGATCGACCGGTTCCACATGCTGGCGCGGGCCGCCGACTTCAAGCGCGAGATGCTGAACCAGAAGCACGCCCTGGAGCTCGAGGTGGGCCGCGCACCGGCGCCGCCGCTGCGCGTCGACCCGGCCGTCTGGAACAGCCCGTCGCCAGGCCCGGCAGGCGCCGCGCAGCCAACCTCGGTCGCCGGCGAGGCCGGGTCGATGCCGCCGACCGGTGACCACCGGCCCGATCGCGCCGACCCGGAGCAGATCATGTCGACGCTGGCGCGCCTCGCGGAGCTGCGCGACCGGGGCGCCATCACGCCCCAGGAGTTCGAGGCGAAGAAGGCGGAATTGCTGGCGCGGCTCTGACGCGCCGGGACCGCCACCGGCACGGGCCGTCTGATTGGCGCCTGGACGAGGCCGACGATCGCTCCGTAAGGGGCCCGGCGCACCCGCGTCTCTCCCTGCCGCTACCATGTGCGCGTCGCCCGGTTCCAGCACGGAGGTCGCGTGAATTCGCAGCTCGTTGCGTCCCTGATCGCGGTGGCGGTCATCCTGCTCGTCGGGTTCCCCGTGCACGAGTTCAGCCACGCGCTTGCCGCCGACCGGCTGGGGGACCACACCGCGCGATACCTGGGCCGGCTTTCGCTCGATCCGCGTGTGCACTTCGACCCGCTCGGGGCGGGGCTGCTCGCGCTGAGCGCGCTGGCCGGCGGCATCTTCGTCGGCTGGGCCAAGCCCACCCCGGTGAACCCAAGCAACCTCGAGGGCGGACAACGGGGTGAGGCGATCGTGGCCGCCGCCGGGCCGCTCTCGAACTTGACCATGGCCGCGCTGGTGGCGGTTGCCCTGCGCGCCATCAATGCCTTCGGCCTCCTGAACCCATATGGCGGGCAGGCGCAGGACCTGCTCTGGCTGGTCTTGAACTACCTGGTGCTGATCAACGTCTTCCTCTTCGTCTTCAATCTGCTGCCGATCCCGCCGCTCGACGGGTACAAAGTGCTGCTGGGGGTCGTGAGCCCGCGGACGGCATGGCAGATCCGCCAGTACGAGCAGTACGGGTTCCTGCTGATCATCGTGCTCTTCCTCGTGGGAGCACCGGTCATCAGCCCGATCGGGGAGCACATCTATTCGTTCCTGGTGGGCGGTTAAAGTCCGCCAGTTCGCCACCCACCTGGTCGCCCGTGTCACGCCCGAGGAGTGGCGTGCGCTGGAGGCGTGGCTGACGCCGGCGCAGCGTCGGCTCTTCGCGTCGATGCACCGGGCCGATCGGCGCCACGGCCTCGACGTGGTGCGTCGCCTGCGCGACGAGGGCTGGAGGGACGAGGACGTGCTGCTCGCCGGGCTCTTCCACGATGCGGGTAAGGGCCGCACCGGGCTCTGGCCGCGTGTGGTCTGGTCGCTGGGCGAGCGCTACGGCAAGGAGCCCCGCCGCATCGCCTCGCACATACCGGGCTTCACGGCGGCCCTGCACCAGCTCGAGCGGCACCCCGAGGTCTCGGCCGAGCTCGCGCTGCGCGCCGGCTGTTCGTCCCGCACGGCCGAACTGATCCGTCGCCAGGCCAGACCGTCGGACCCGGCGGGCGAGGCCCTGCACCGGGCCGACGAGGCGAGCTGACGATGGGCCTGTCGCGGGTCGGCTCGTCGTCTCGGCGCCCTGGGACCGCGCCTCCGCCGATCGCGGTCTCGTTCGGGGAGGGGCGGCGCCCGGAGCAGGCCACACGCGTCTGCGTCGGGATGGCTCCCCAAACCGACGCCGCCGGCGTGGCGTTCGAGCCGGTAGCCCGCGCCGGCCTACCCGCGGCCGCGCCCGGCTCGTTCAGGGACGCCCTCTCGACCGGGCCCGAGCGCGATCCGATCGCCTTCGAGGGCCCGCTCGCGCTGCTCCTCTCGTTGATCGAGGCGCGCCAACTCGACGTGCTGACGGTGCCGCTGGGGGCGCTGGCGGGCGCGTACCTGGAGGCGCTCGCACGGCTCGAGGGGGAGCGGCTGCCGTATCTGAGCGCGTTCGTGGCCGTGGCGGCCCAGCTGATCCTGATCAAGTCGCGGGCGCTCCTGCCCCGGGCGCCGGCGGAGGCCCCAACGGAGCTGGTCGACGAGGGCCCCGATCCTGAGGCCCAACTGCGGCGGCGGTTGATCCTGTACCGTGCATACCGGGACGCCGGCTTGTGGCTGGCCGAGCGGGCACGGACGTGCGGGCCCCTGTTTCGCCGAGAGCCGTCCGTGGCGCAGGCGGCCGGGCTGGCTGGGGCGCGCCCGCCCGCGGTCACGCCGCTGGACCCGGCCCTGCTCGTCGCCGCACTCCGCAGTGCCGCGCAGCTGGCTCCGCCGGCGCCGCCACCCCCAGAGGTGCTGCGGCGCACGATCACGCTGGCCGAACGGGCCGAAGCGATCCGCGCGGCGATCCGGCGCGCGCCAATGGTGGTGCTCCAGGAGCTGCTCGGCGAGACCGCCGACCGGGTGCTGGCGGCCGTGACGTTCCTCGCGATGCTCGAGCTGGTCAAGCGCCGCGAGATCGCCGTGGAGCAGGATCGCCCTTGGGGGCCCATCCGGTGCAGACGGCTCGAGCGGCTCGGCCTGGCACCGGAGGCGGAGGCCGTCCCGATCGACGAGACGCTGGAGGGGTTCGCGTGACCCCCGGCGACGGCGCGACCCCCGAGGCCGGGGCGGCAGCCGAGGCCGGCGCGGCAGCCGACGGTCTCACCACGGCGCAGCTCGAGGCGCTCCTCTTCGTGGCCGAGCGGCCCCTTCCTCGTCGCGAGATCGCGACGCTGGCCGGCGTCGACGCCGCGACGGTCGATGCGCGTCTGGGGGACCTCGAGGTCGAGCTTGCCGGCCGCGGCATCCGCCTGCTGGCCGTCGGCGACCGCGTGGCGCTGGCCACCGCACCCGAAGCCGGCGCGCTGATCGCGCGCTACGTGGGCAGCGAAGGAGTCCGCCTCACGCCGGCCGCGCTCGAGACGCTGGCGATCGTGGCCTACCGCCAGCCGGTGACGCGTGCCGCCATCGAACGGATCCGCGGCGTCGACTCCGATTACGTCGTCCGGTCGCTGCTGCACCGCCGGTTGCTCGTCGAACAAGGGCGTGCCGATGCTCCCGGTCGGCCGATCCTCTACGGGACCTCGTTCGAGTTCCTCGAGCGCTTCGGCCTGACCTCGCTCGACGAGCTGCCCGAGCTCGACGCCGAGATCGCCGCGCGGCTTGCCGAAGCCGAGGCCGAGGCCTCGAGCGAACCATGAGGTGCCATACGGCCGTGACCCGAGCCGCGGTCGGGGGGCGGGGCTGAGATGGCGCAGGTGCGCCTGCAGAAGGCCCTCGCCGATGCCGGGATCACGTCGCGGCGCCACGCCGAGGAACTGATCGCCGCCGGTCGCGTCAGCGTCGACGGCCTGGTCGCCACGCTCGGCATGAAGGTCGACCCGGACCGCCAGTCGATCGCGCTCGACGGGCGACCGCTGCCCACCCGCGCCGCACGCATCTATTTGGCGCTCCACAAGCCGGCCGGCGTCACGAGCACGGTCGCGGACCGGCACGCCGCCAGGACCGTGCTCGACCTCGTGCCCCCCGACCTCCTCGCTCGGGCCGGCCGGCTCTACCCCGTGGGCCGCCTCGACCGGGAATCGGAGGGGCTGTTGCTGCTCACCAACGACGGCAACTGGGCGGAACGTGTGCTGCACCCGCGCCACGCCGTCGAACGCGAGTACGCCGTCGGGCTCGGCCGTCCCCTGACGCCCGACGAGGCCCGCCGGTTGCGTGCAGGGATCCTGCTGCAGGAGGGTGCCGCCGTGCTCCTCGATCTCCGTCCGGCGACCCGCACCGAGACGCGCGCCCTGCTGGGGCTGCTGGGTCCGGGCCTGCCGACCGGGCTGGCGTGGTACCGGGCGACGTTGGGCCAGGGCTGGAAGCGGCAGCTCCGCCGCATGTTCGCGGCGGTGGGCGCCCCGGTGCTACGTCTGGTGCGTGTACGGATCGGGACGCTGCGCCTCGGCGGGTTGCGCCCGGGCGAGCTGCGCTTGCTCAGTGCCGCCGAGGCCGCGCAGCTGGCGGCGATCGGCGCCAGGGCGCCGACGCGTGGGCTACCCTTGTCCCGGCACGCAGCGGGCGAGACGGACTCGCGGCGGGGACGGGGTAGGCGCAGCGTGGGGACGGAACGGTGACGGGCCCGCGCGGGCCGGTCGTGGCGATCGACGGGCCCGCGTCGAGCGGCAAGAGCACGGTGGGCGCGCTGGCGGCGGCTCGGCTTGGGTTGCGCTTCTGCGACACCGGACTCTTCTACCGCGCCGCGGCCTGGCTCGCCCTGCAGCGCGGCGTGGCGCCGGACGACGGCCCGACCCTGGCCGCGCTGGTGCCGGAACTGCGGCTCGAGCCCGACGCGGCGGGCCGCTATCTACGGGTGCGTGCGGCGGGCCGGGAGATCACCGGATTGGTCCACGACCCGTCGATCGAGCGGATCGTGAGCGAGGTGTCGCGCCAGCCGGAGGTCCGCGCGGCGCTGCTGCCTCGGCAGCGTGAGCTGGCGGCGAGCGGCGGGATCGTCGTGGCGGGACGCGACATCGGGACGGTGGTGTTGCCCGACGCCGACATCAAGATCTACCTCGATGCGACATTGGCTGAACGTGCCAGGCGGCGTGGGCTCGAGCGGGGCGTTCCCGACGATGGCAGTAGTGCCGCCGCGGAGGAGCGCATCGTCGCGGAGCTGCGAGCGCGGGACGCGCTCGACAGCAGTCGCGCGGCAGCGCCGCTGCGCGTCGCACCCGACGCGGTCGTGATCCGCACCGATGGGTTCACGCTCGAGCAGGCGGTCGAGGCCGTGGTCGCGGCGGTCGAGTCGAAGGTGGGCGCCGGCCCGTTTCCGCAGGTTCCGTGACACAATGCCCGGCGATGGGAAAGGTTCGGGACGTCGTCATCACGCGCCGTACCGGCTTCTGTTACGGCGTCCGCGAGGCGATCGACTACGCCAAGACCGCCGCGGCGGAAGGGAAGAAGACGCATACCCTCGGCCAGGTCGTCCACAACGAGGGCGTGATCGAACAGCTCGAGGCGCAGGGGATCCGCACCGTCGCCACGCTCGACGAGGTACGGGAGGGCGCCGCGGTGGTGATCCGCGCCCACGGCGTCACCCCCGAGGTGATGGACCGCGCGAAGGCTCGCGGCCTGGAGGTGATCGACGGTACCTGCACCTGGGTGATCCAGGAGCAGCGGGCGTTGACCCAGCTCGTGGCCGACGGCTACACGATCGTGCTGCTGGGCACGCCGAAACACCCCGAGGTCGTGGGGCTCCTCGGCTTCGCGCCCAACGCGATCGTGGTCGACGAGGAGGAGGACTGGGCGCGCATCCCACGGACGAAGCGCATGGCGCTCCTCAGCCAGAGCACGCAGCCCCCGTGGAAATTCGAGAAGCTGGCCGCGTTCCTCGTTTCCCGCTGCCATGAGCTCAAGATCGTCAACACGATCTGTCCGGTCACGATCCGTCGCCAGCAGGACACCATGGAGGCGGCCGCGGCGGTCGAGTTCATGGTGGTGGTGGGAGGGCGGAGCAGCGCCAACACGCGAGAGCTCACCCGGCTCTGCCAGATCGTCGGGACGCCGGTGTTACAAGTGGAGTCGGCTGCGGATCTGCAAGACCCCGATCTCTTCGGCGAGGCCGAGGTGGTCGGGGTGACGGGCGGCACGTCGACCCCGATCGAGGACCTACAGGTGGTGACGCGGCGCATCTACGAGATCGCCGGCACGCCTGAGGTGCGGATGCGTGCGGCCGAGCTGGCCGCGGCTTCGCTGCGCCGGGTGGCCGATTCGACGTACCGCACGAGCAGCGTCTCTGCGGGCGTTCTCGCTGGCGAGGCCTGAGGATGGCCGCGCGTTCAGCGGCGCGGCCCGCAGCGACGGGCCGGAGCGGGCTGCCCATCGTGGCGATCGTCGGGCGCCCCAACGTCGGCAAGAGTACGCTCTTCAACCGCATCGTCGGCGCGCGCACCGCGATCGTCGAGGACCGGGCACGCACGACGCGGGACCGGCTCTACGGCGAGGCCGAATGGAACGGCCGCCGGTTCATCGTCGTCGACACCGGTGGCCTGGAACGGCGCCCGGGCGATCCGATCGAGGCCAAGGTGCAGGAGCAGGCGCGCTTGGCGATCGAGGAGGCCGACCTGATCGTCTTCGTGGTGGACGCCGCTGCCGGTGAGACCCCGGCCGACCAGGAGGCGGCCGAGCTCCTGCGCGGGGCTCGCGTGCCGGTGATCGTCGCGGTCAACAAGGCCGACAGCGAGCGGCGCGAGTTCGAGGGCGCGGAGTTCCACCGCTACGGCTGGGAGGAGACCTACGCCATCAGCGCGTTGCACGGCCGCGGCACGGGGGACCTGCTCGATGCGTTGGTCTGGGCCCTCCCACCCGAGAGCGAGGAAGAGCGGGAGCGGAAGCGGCGCGAGGCCGAGGCGGAGGACTTCGCCGAGCTGGCGGCGCTCGCGGAGGCGCAGGGGGTCGCGCTGACCGAACCCGCGGGCGCGGCGGGTGGGAGCGCCGCGTCGGGAGTGGGCCCCGGCGCTTCGGCGGGCGGCGGAGTCGAGGAGGGTTCGTCGTCCGCGACGCTCGACGTCGCTGCGGCCTGGGACCGGCGGGCACGGACCGACCTGGAGGCGGCGCAAGGTCCGGTCGCGATCGCCATCGTGGGACGGCCCAACGTCGGGAAGTCCTCGTTGCTCAACGCGCTGTTCGGCGAGGAGCGCGTGATCGTCAGCGAGATCCCCGGCACCACGCGGGACGCCATCGACACCGAGATCGTCTGGAACGGCCGCCCCGTCACGCTGATCGACACGGCGGGGATCCGGCGCCGCGGACGCGTGGCGAGCGGCCCCGACTCCGAGCGCTTCTCCGCACTGCGCGCCCTGCGGGCGCTCGGTCGGTGCGACGTCGCGATCCTCGTGCTCGACAGCGTGGATGGTCTCACACGGCAGGACGCGCACGTGGCCGGCTATGTGGTCGAGGAGGGGAAGGGGCTCGTCGTCGCGCTCAACAAGTGGGACCTGGTCGAGAAGCAAACGGCCACCTTCGACGAGTACGTGGCGGCCGTACGCCGTGAGGCCCCGTTTCTCGACTTCGCCCCGGTCGTGGCGATCAGCGCCAGGACGGGCCAGCGCGTGGGTCGCGTGCTCGATGCCGCGCTCGAGATCGCGGCACAGCGCCGCCGCCGGGTGCCGACGGGCGAGCTGAACCGTCTGCTGGCGGACGCGACGTTCCGCCAAACGCCGCCGCCAGTCAAGGGGATCCGGCCGAAGTTCTACTACGCCACACAGGCGTCGGTGGCGCCACCCACCTTCGTGCTCTTCGTCAGCGATGCCGACGCCGTGCACTTCAGCTACGCGCGCTACCTGGAGAACCGCATCCGCGAGGCGTTCGACTTCGGGGGGACGCCACTCCGTCTGGTCTTCCGCACGCGGACGCGGGCGCAGATCGAGCGGCGCCGGGCGTCGCCGCGGCAGCGGCGCCGTGCGGCCGGGGGGATGCGACCCCCGGCCGCCGGCCGTGGAGGTGGTCAGGATCGCCGTGGCTCCGGACCACCCGCTGGGCGAGGGGGGCGCCGGGGGCGTGGCCGCTGAATCCCCTCTGCTAGAATGGCCGCCATCGGGGCGTAGCGCAGCCTGGTAGCGCACTTGAATGGGGTTCAAGAGGTCCCGCGTTCGAATCGCGGCGCCCCGACCACCATCTTTGCACGAAACGGCCCCTCCGGGTTCCCGGAGGGGCCGCCTGGTGGAGTAGGTGCGCTGGCGGTGTGAGGCCGCCGCGGACCGCACGCCACGACCGCCGGCGTCGTACCTCGATCAGCCCTTGGCGGCGAAGAGATCGAAGAACGGCGGGAACGTGAGCAGGAACCCTCCCGCGATCAAGAGGAGCGTGATTCCGAATGCGCGGTTGAACGCGACATCCCGCTCACGCCAAGCGAGCCCGGCGACGATCCACGCGACCAGGTCGGCGAGGACAGCGACGGCCACCTTCCCCGAGAGCGGGCCGGCACTGCTGACCAGGGTGAGAGCGTTGCCGAGAGCAGCCGAGGCTTCGGCGAGCGTCGTCATCAGCCCCAGCACGAAGACACCGATGCCGGCGGCCAGGATCGCCGCCGCGGCCGGCCCATTGGGCTTGGGCTGGCCCATGGTGGTCATGATCATCCCTCCTTGTTCAGGCGACCGGGGCCGCTTTGGTGATGAAGGCGCCGAGGACCCCAGCCA
Organism: Chloroflexota bacterium; assembly: GCA_021812735.1. The sequence goes on from JAKAMV010000064.1 coordinate 9,810, forward strand.
CGGCCGCCGCGGCAAAGGCGAGCGTGAAGAGGACCAGCAGTGCCCGCCGGACCTCTGGATGGCGAATCAGCTGGGCCCCGTAGTAGAGGACCACGAAGGCGACCGCCGTGGCCAGGAGCGGCGCGATCCACGCCACGTGCTCTTTCCACTCCATGCCGAACTGGTGCCACTGAGCGGTGTTCGGGTTACTGAGAAGGAGCACCCGGGGATAGGCGGCCAAGTCGGTCACGCCAGCGGGCGGCTTCGCCCGGTACCAGGGATAGACGATGAACGTGCCCACGAGCACCGTCAACCAGGCCACGATCGCCATCGCCCAGGTGCCCACGAGCAGTCGAGGGGTACGCTCCTCCACGCCCTCGGGTGTGACGAGACCCTCCCGCAGGCTCCAGAGGCCGGCCAACCCGCCTCCGAAGGCGAGCAGGAAGAGGGCGCCAAGGCCCATTCCGTGGATGACGCCCCACAGTTCACGATCGGTCAGCTGCATACCAGGCCCTCCCTTCCAGATTGCATGCCACGTCCTCCCTTCCGCACGCGGCCGCTCGTCGGTCTCGCCGCGATCCAGCCGTGCAGTCATGTTGCCGGCCAAACGGGGGTGCGTGCTCGGGCCGGTGGGCCCTAAACCTTGCGCCGGATGGCCTGCACCAGTGGGCGTGCGGAGCGCCCAATTGTCCCTCTCATCCCGGGCCGGCTGGCAGCGTCGATGCGCTACGATCGGTCGCGCGGGTCGGGCGCGCCCGGTAGCGCCCCGGGCCGGCTGACGCGAGGAGGAACGTCGCGATGAGGTTCAGCAACGCCATCCTGGCCGTCGACGTGCATGCTGCGGGAGAGCCGGGTCGCGTGATCATCGGCGGCGTGCTCGACGTCCCGGGCCGGACGATGTTCGACAAGATGCGCCACTTCGCGCAGCACCACGACGAGATCCGCCTGCGCATGCTGCGCGAGCCGCGCGGCTATCCCGCCGCCAACTGCAACCTGATCGTGGCGCCCACCGACCCCTCGGCCGTCGCCGGCTACATCATCATGGAGCAGGTCGAGTACCCGCCCATGTCGGGCACCAACACCATCTGCGTGGCCACCGTGCTGATCGAGATGGGCATGGTGCCGGTGCGGGAACCGCTGACCGAGTTCGTCCTCGAATCCCCCGCCGGGCCGGTCGCGATCCGGGCCGACGTCGTGGACGGCAAAGCTCGACGGATCACCTTCGAAAACGTCCCCTCGTTCGTCTTCGCGCTGGACGCCGCGATCGAGGTCCCGACGCTCGGCACCGTGAAGGTCGACGTGGCGTACGGAGGCATGATCTACGCCATCGCCGACGCGGCCGCCCTGGGTCTACGCCTTTCGCCGGACGAGGCACGGGATCTAGTCCGGGTCGGCGAGATGATCAAGGCCGCCACCCGCGAGCAGCTGCCTTGCACACACCCGGACAACCCGGCGATCGTCGGACCGACCATCGTCCTGCTCTCGGGTCCGCCGAGCGGTCCCCACGCCGACCTGCGCAACGCCGTCGTGGTGTCGACCGGCGCGCTCGATTGGGGCCGGCCCGAGACGTGGACTGGCGCCGTCGACCGCTCGCCCTGTGGGACCGGGACGTCGGCGAAGATGGCCACGCTGCACGCGCGCGGTCTGCTGCGCCTGCACCAGGACTTCCGCCACGAGGGGATCCTGGGCACGGTCTTCACAGGCCGCCTGGTCCGGGAGACGACGGTAGGGGGCCGCCCGGCCGTGGTGCCCACGATCGGCGGCACGGCGTGGATCACCGGATTCGCCACCTACGTGCTCGACCCGGAAGATCCGTTCCCGACTGGCTACACGGTCGGCGACATCTGGGGCGCGGGGACGGCCGCTGTGGCCACCGACTCCACCCGTCTGGCCGACCAGGAGCGGCCGACCGACCGGACGCGGTCACCGGACGCGGCCCGCTCGGTCGACCCCTGACACCACCATGTTATGGATCTCGGGGCCGCGTCTGCGCGAGCTCGTCCCGATGGGGGCGGCGATCGATGCCGTCCGCGGCGCCTTCATCGCGAGCTCGCGGGGCACGCTGGAGCAGCCCGCGCGACTGGCCCTGGAGGGCGGCCGCGCCCTGGCGATGCTGTCCGCGGACCGCGAAGGCGTGGGCACCGTCCTGAAGGCCGTCACCGTCCGGCCCGAGAACCGCCAGCACGCTCTGCCGGCCGTGCAAGCGGTGGTCCTCTGGTTCGACGGCCCGACCGGCGCGCCAATCGCCCTCATCGACGGGACCAGCCTCACCGCGCTGCGCACCGGAGCGGCGTCGGGCGTCGCCACCGACCTCCTGGCCTCCCCCGACGCCCGCGTCCTCGGCATGATCGGCGCGGGCGGCCAGGCGGAGGACCAAGTCCGTGCGGTCTGCGCGGTGCGGCCGATCCGGGAGGTGCGCGTCGCGTCACGCGATCCGGCGCACGCGGCGCGGCTGGCGGTGCGGCTCGGCCGCGAGCTGGCGCCCGTGCGGGTCCTCGCGGCTGGCACCGTGCGCGAGGCGATCCGCGGTGCCGATCTGATCTGCACCGCGACCACCGCCACGGAGCCGCTGTTCGGCGTTGACGATCTCGCCGCCGATGTGCACGTCAATGCCGTGGGCGCGTACACCGAGGCGATGTGCGAGGTGCCAGAGGCGCTCCTGACCGCGGCGAGCGTGGTCGCGGTCGATCAAGTCGCGGCGGCGATGGCCGAGGCCGGCGACCTGCTGCGGGCGATCCGGTCGGGCCAGCTGATGCGGGAGCAGTTGGTGGAGCTCGGAGACCTGCTGGCCCGCCGATTCGTCTCACCCGGTGGCTGGACCGTCTTCAAGTCGGTGGGGATCGCCGCGCAGGACTGGGCCGTGGCACGGCTGGCGGTCGAGCGCGCACGCGCCAGCGGGGCGCCGCACGCCGAGGTCTGAACGGAGTGGGCCGCCCGAGGGCCACCCACGGTCCGCCGCGCGCCCGCCGTCTGCCCGACGGCGCCGTCACCAAGCGCGGCGTGCGCCGCTGTCGGACGATGCCGCGCCTGCCGGCAGCAGGGCCCACGACCAGCGGTATGTCCCGGGCCCCACCAGGTACGCGGGAAGTGTGTCCGGGCCGCAGCTGGCGGTCCCCAACCCGCGGTGCGCGGCGTCGAGGTGCACGATCGTCTCCGGCCGCGGCGCGAGGTCGATGTCGTGGGTGGCGTTGGCCAGATCGGCCGCTCGGAGATGCGTCACGGAGACCTGCCGCGGGCGATCCAGCACGATGGTCAGGCCGCGCCCCGCTCCGTCGCCCAGCCACAGCCAACGCACATCCGCGTGTCCACCATGCTCCTGGGGCCGCACGTACGGCACGTATTGCGCGGCGACGGTCGATCGCCAGCGCCCGACCGCGGCGCCCCGGCGCCGGTCCGGATACGTCTCGTGCGGTCCGGGGCCGAACCACTCGAGCTGCTCCAGCCCGGCCGCGATCTCGAAGACCGAACCGACCCGCGCGAGGTCGTCCAGTTCGGCGGGAATGCTCGCCTCTTCCTCGACCAGCACGCCGCCGCCGGTCAAGGGGCGCAGGCGCTGCACGTGGCCGACCACGACGCCGGCCGCGGTGCCGTACTCGGCCCGTACCACGGTCGCAGCAGCGTGCCGCTCGATCGAGGTGAGGCTACGCGTACGCCGGTCCAGCCCCCACGCCCGCCAGCGCGCGGCCATGCCGCCGATCCGGTCGTTGTCGGTCGGGGCACGCCAAAGCGCCAGGGTCGGCGGCGCCGTCAGCAGCGGGTGCACCAGCAGCCCGTCTTCGTCGACGTCGATCGTTCCGCCGGCCCGCGGTGCCGCGAGTGCCGCCAGTCGCTCCGCGGCGATCTGCGCCGGGGAGGCGGGCTCGTCGAGCGGCAGCTGCGCCCAGCAGACGTCGAAGCCCGCGGACGCCCACGGTTCGTCCGTGGCAGTGACGAAGCGGACCGTCAGCCAGCGCTCGGTTCCCGCCTCGTGGGCGGGCGGGTTCCAGTCGGGGAGGAAGACCGTTCCACGCCCCCCGGGTGGCACGCTGGGCAGGTCGAGCGGGCCGCCCCCCACCCGCTCCCCATCGACCGTCAGCTCATACGCCGCCCGGAGCCACCCCAGATCGCGGACCTCCTGGCGGTTGTGCAGCTCGAGGCGTCCCGTTCGCAGCGCGTCGGGCGTCGCCGCCACGCGGACCGGCGCCGCGAGCTGCTTGTGCTCCCAGAGTGCCGGCTTCGGGGTGCGGTCGGGGAAGACCACGCCGTCGATGCAGAAGTTGCCGTCGTTCGGGTGATCGTCGAAGTCACCGCCGTACGCCCAGCGCCGTCGACCGTCGGGGAGCGACTGGACCAGCCCGTGATCCCGCCACTCCCAGATGAAGCCGCCCTGCAGGCCGGGCGTTTCCTCGATCGCATCCCAGTACTCGGCCAGTGTGCCGTTGCTGTTGCCCATCGCGTGCGAGTACTCGCACATGATGAGCGGATGGCGCTGTCGCCCGGACCGCGCGTGCCCGACGACCGCGGAGATCGGCGGATACATCGGGCAGGTGATGTCGCTCACATCCTGGTCGCTCTCCCAGTCGAAGTGGATGGCGCCCTCGTAGTGGAGCGGTCGGCTCGGGTCGTAGCGGCGCACCCACGCTGCCGCGGCCTCGTGGTTCGCGCCATGCCCGGACTCGTTGCCCAGCGACCAGAGGATCACCGCGGGGTGGTTCTTGTCGCGTAGGACCATCCGCGAGACGCGGTCCACCCAAGCGTTCAGGTAGCGCGGGTCGTCGCAGAGCGTGCCGTAGAAGGCGTGGGACTCGATGTCGGCCTCGGCGATCACGTACAGGCCGTACTCGTCGCACAGATCGAGCAAGGCCGGGTCGTTCGGGTAGTGCGAAGTGCGCAGCGCATTGAAGCCGAAGCGCTTCATCTGCACGACATCGGCGCGCATCTCCTCGACCGAGACGACGCGTCCGGTGAGCGGGTCGAAGTCATGGCGGTTGATCCCGCGCAGGAGCACCGGTCGTCCGTTCAACAAGAGCTGCAGGCCCGCGATCTCGACCCGCCGGAAGCCGGTCCGCAGCGTGATCTCCTCGACCGCCTCGCCGGTCGGCGATCGGAGGACGACGGCTAGGGCGTAGAGCGCCGGTTGCTCGGGAGACCATGGTATGACGTTCGGCACGGTCAGGCGGAGCGTGACCCGGCCGTCGAGCGGCGGCATCAGCTGGGCGTAGAGCGCTGGCCAGACCACCGTGCGCTCCTCGTCGGTGAGCGGGGCACCCGACGCCACCCGGCTCGCTAGCTCCTGCTCGTACAGGCGGGGTGTCCCGGCGTCGACACGGTTCTCGTGCCCGTCGACGCCGCGGTCGGCGACCGGCGTCTCGGCCCGCCACGTCTCGTCCAGGCCGCCGAGCCGCGCTTCCACCACCCAGCCGCGCTCGGGACGATCGGCGAACCCGACGTCGACCTGGAGGTCGAGGGTGCCGGTGGCGAGGTCGTCGGCGAGGCCGGCGATCGCCCGGACGTCCGCGAGGTAGACACGCCCGGTGGCGTAGAGGTAGACCGAACGCGTGACCCCGCCGTGCCACCACTGGTCCTGGTCTTCGACATAGCTCGCGTCGGACCACTTCACGACCCGCAGCCGGAGCACGTTGCGGCCGGGCCGCACCACCTCACTCACCTCGAACTCGGCGGCCAGGTGCGAGTCCTTGCTGACGCCGACCGGGTGGCCGTTGAGATGCACGATCAGCACGCTCTCGGCCGCCCCCACGTGCAAGACCACGCGCCGCCCGGCCCACGCCTCGGGCAGCTCGAAGGTGCGCTCGTAGACGCCGGTCGGGTTCTCGGCAGGGACCTGTGGCGGCAGGCCGTCGAACGGCATCACGACGTTCGTGTACTGGGGCCGGTCGTCGAACCCCTGCATGGTCCAGCAGCCGGGGACCGTGGCCTCCTGCCAGGCGGCGGCCGGTTCGTCGTCGGCGTGGCGAAGCAGCTGGAAGCGCCAGCGGCCGTCGAGCGACAGCCGCTCGCCGTGGGGGACGCTGTGCATCGGGAGGCGGCCGAGGCCGGTCAGCTCGGGGATGGTCCAGGGGGCGGGTGTGACGTCCATGGCCTGAGACTACCGCGCTGCACGCCACGTTTCCCGACGGACCGTTGCGGCCCGCCGGACGCCTCGGTCCGGGTCACCTCCGGCGGCGCGCTGCCGCCTCCCGTCCATTCCCGTAGACTCGAACCCGTGACTCGTATCAGATCTTCCGACCTTGCCGCGTACTCCTCGCTGCAGCCCAGCAGCGCTCCGTCGGTCACGCTCGACGACGAGACCTTGCGGGCGGCGTTCGGCACGCTCGATCTGGCCCAGGCCTCGGCTCGGGGCGACATGGACCCCGAGACGTTCCGGCGGGCCGCGCACGCCGTGGCGGATCTGATGGCCGATTACCTCGCCGGCGTCGAACGTTTCCCCGTCCTGCCCGCCGTCGAGCCGGGTGAGCTCCGCGCGCGATTCCCCGCCGCACCGCCGGAGCGCCCCGCACCTCTTGCCGACGTCTTGGTCGACTACCGTGCGCTCGTCGAGCCGAACATCACGCACTGGCAACATCCGGCGTTCTTCGCCTATTTCGCAAGCAGCGGGTCGGCACCGGGCATCCTCGGCGAGATGCTGATGGCGACACTCGTCGGCAACGCGATGCTCTGGCGGACGTCGCCGGTCGCCACCGAGCTCGAAGAGGTCACGGTCGGCTGGCTCCGGCAGGGCTTTGGGCTGCCAGACGGCTTCGATGGCTTCTTCACCGATACCGCCTCGACCAGCAGCCTGATCGGGCTTGCGGGTGCGCGCCAGGCGGTCCCGGGGAACGACGCGGCCGCCCACGGGCTCGCCGGACACCCGGCGCTGCGGGTCTACGCCTCCGTCGAGGCGCACAGCTCGATCGAGAAGGCGGCCATGACGCTGGGGATCGGACGAGCTGGGACCCGGCGCATCCCCGTCGACGATGCGTACCGCATGGACGTCGCGGCGCTGGAAGCCGCGATCCGCGAGGATCGTGCGGCGGGGCACGTGCCTTGCGCGGTCGTGGCCACCATCGGGACGACCGGCCCGACCTCGGTCGACCCGACGCCAGCCATCGCGGACGTGGCGGAGCGCGAGGGGCTCTGGCTCCATGTCGACGCCGCGTACGCCGGCGCGACCGCGCTCCTTGGCGAGCGTCGCGAGCCCTTCGCGGGCTGGGAGCGCGCCGACTCGATCGTCGTGAACCCGCACAAGTGGCTCTTCACCCCACTCGACGCGTCGCTCTTCCTGACGCGGCGCCCGCAGGTCGTGCGCGCGGCGTTCAGCCTGGTCCCCGAATACCTGCGGACCCTGGACCGCGCAGCGGCGGTACACGACTTCAACGAGTACACGCCCCAGCTCGGGCGGCGCTTCCGGGCGCTCAAGATGTGGATGCTGCTGCGGTACTTCGGCCTGGAGGGGATGCGGGCGCGGCTGCGCGAGCACATCGCGCTGGCCCAGCAGTTCGCGGGCTGGGTGGACGCGGAGCCGGACGCGGAGCGGCTGGCGCCGGTCCCGTTCTCGACCGTCTGTTTCCGCTGGCGGCCGCGGCGCTTCATGGGACGGGAGGACGAGCCCGACGTGCGCGCGCAGCTCGACCGGCTCAACGCCGCGCTGCTCGAGGCGGTCAACCGGGAGGGGCGCGTCTTCCTCTCGCACACGCGGCTCCGGGAGCGGCTGACGCTGCGGCTCGCGATCGGCGGCGTGCGCACGGAGGGGCGCCACGTGGCGCTCGCGTGGGAGCGGATCCGGGAGCACGCCCGGGCGCTCGACGCGGCCCGAGCCGGCACCACGGCGGTTCCGCAATAAACTCAGGCGGTGGATCGCACCTTGGCCGCGTCGCGCCGCGACGTGCCGGGCGCCGGCGTGCGCTTGTCGGCGTTGCAGTGGTCCCCGCGCACTCGGCCGGCGCAGCCGCCGCCGTTCCTGCTGCACCACGGCCTGGCGTCGTCGGCCGGCTTCTGGGGCCCGCTGGCCGCCCGGCTCGCCGCCGGTGAGCCCGGCGGGCCCGCCCGAGCGGTCGTGGCGATCGACGCGCGAGGCCACGGCGAGAGCGACCGGCCGGACGACGGCTACGACTTCGCGACCGTCACGTCCGACCTGCACACGGCCCTGCTGGCGCTCGGTTGGGGCACGGCGGGCGTTCTGCGCCCAGTGCTGGTCGGCCATTCCTGGGGTGGCAACGTGGTGCTGGAATACGCGGCGCGGCACCCGGGCGTGGCGGCCGGGGTCGCCCTGGTCGACGGCGGCTTCATCGAGCTGCACCACATGTCATGGGAGGAGACCGCACGGGAGCTCGCGCCGCCCACGTTCGAGGCGATGACCTGGCGTGAGTTCTCGGCGCGCGCCGCAGTCTGGTGGAGCGCGACCGGCTGGGATGCCTCGATCGAGGCCGCCATGCGCCACAACTTCGAGGAGCTCCCCGACGGGACGATCCGGCCGCGGCTCTCCCGGGAGCGCCACCTGCGCATCTTGCGCGCGATGTGGGAGCAGCGCCCGATCGAGCTCTACGAACGGCTGCGTTGTCCGGTCCTCCTGCTGCCGGCGCGGCGGGCCAACGCCGAGGGGCTCGAGCAGCGCTTCATCGAAGGCAAGGAGCAAGCCGTCGCCCTGGCGCAGGGCGTCCTCAGGCGTATCGGGACGCCGGTGACGGTCGAGTGGTTCGAAGACTCGATCCACGACATCCCCCTGCAGCATCCGGCCCGCCTCGCGGCGCGCCTGGAGGCGTTCGCGGCGACGCTCGCCGGCTGACCGGCGGGGCGACCCCTCCGTACGAACCACACCTTGGCGGCGGCCAGCTGGTGCGAATATCGTCGTGTCGGGCGCGCCAAGCCACGGATGACGCGGCAGCGGCGGGGCCCATCGCTGCGCATCTGCGCTACACTGCGGACCTCCGGAACAGGCCGGCCGGCCGGGCGGACCCGCCGGCCCCGAGCGCGAGGAGCGAAGCGAGCGATGGCCATCGGCACCGTCACGGACCGCAGGATGCTGATCGACGGCGAGTGGGTCGAGTCGTCGGGAGGGGCATGGATCGAGGTGCGCAACCCGGCCACGGCCGAGCTGGTCGGCCGTGTGCCAGCGGGCACGCCGGCGGACGTGGATCGCGCCGTGGCCGCCGCGCGGCAAGCCTTTCGCGACGGACGCTGGCGGGCGATGTACGGGCCAGAGCGGGTCGCAGTGCTGCACCGCCTGGCGGACCTGATCGACGCGCACGCCGACGAGCTGGCTGAGGTCGAGACCGCGCAGACCGGGACGGCCATCAAGCTGCGCCGCGACTCCGACATCCCGTTCGCCGCCGACAACCTCCGCTTCTTCGCGGGGGCGATCCGGCACCTCGAGGGGAAGGCCGCCGCCGAGTACAGCGGGAGCCACACGAGCTTGATCCGGCGCGAGCCGATCGGGGTCGTCGGCCAGATCGCGCCGTGGAACTACCCGCTGATGATGGCGGTCTGGAAGATCGGACCGGCGCTCGCCGCCGGCAACAGCGTGGTGCTCAAGCCGGCGACCGCGACGCCGCTCACGACCCTCATGCTCGGCGACCTGGCGAAGCAGGCGGGCCTGCCCGACGGGGTCCTCAACATCGTCACCGGCCGGGGCGATCTCGTCGGCGCGGCGATCGCCGCCCACCCGGGCGTCGACATGGTCTCGCTGACGGGCGATTCCGAGACCGGCAAGAAGATCCAGGCCGCCGCGAGCGGGACCCTCAAGCGTCTGCACCTAGAACTGGGCGGGAAGGCGCCGTTCATCGTCTTCGGCGACGCGGACCTGGAGGCCGCCGCGCGGGGTGCCGTCGTCGCGGGGCTCGTGAACGCCGGCCAGGACTGCACGGCGGCCACGCGGCTCTATATCCAGCACGAGGTCTATGACCGCTTCCTGGAGCTGCTGCTCGACCACGTGCGGACGGTACGGGTCGGGGATCCCCGAGATCGCGCCACCGACATGGGGAGTTTGATCAGCGAAGCGCAGCTGCAGCGGGTGCAGGGCTTCGTCGACCGCGCCAGGGAGGCGGGCGCGCGGGTCCTGATCGGCGGCGCACGCGCGACGGTGCCGGGGCTGAACGGCGCGTTCTTCCAGCCGACGGTGGTGGATCACGTCGCGCAGGACGCGGAGATCTGCCAGCTGGAGATCTTCGGTCCTGTCCTTACGGTCCTCCCCTTCGACACCGAAGCGGAGGTGATCGAGCAGGCGAACGACGTGCGCTACGGATTGGCAAGCTCGGTCTGGACGCGCGACGTCTTCCGTGCCATGCGCGTGGCCAAGGCGCTCGTCTTCGGCGCAGTCTGGGTCAACGACCACCTGCCGCTCACGAGCGAGATGCCCCACGGCGGCTTCAAGCAGTCCGGGTTCGGCAAAGACCTCTCGGCGTACTCGTTCGAGGAGTACACGCAGGTCAAGCACGTCATGGTGGAGCTGAGCGGCGAGGCCGAGAAGGGCTGGCACTACACGATCTGGGGCGACCCGCCGCAGTAGGCGGCGCGGCGTACGCGGTGGTGGCGGAACGCGGGCATCGTCGCCCCACGGAGCGGGCATAATCACTCCCAGCGCATGTCAGGGCCGGAGCGGAGCCGGCCAGTTGAGCCCGCACGCAACGGGCGCGCTCGCACGAGGAGGTCCCGCGAACCGTGCCGCCGCTCTCGCAGCTCCAGCGCGTGCCCCCGGTCTACCTGGAGCGGCTCGATCGCCAGGGCATCTTCACGACCGGGTTGCTGCTCGAGGTTTCGGAGACGCCCACGCGGCGTCAGTACTTGGCCGACCAGGTGGGCGCCACCACCGTCGACGTCGACGCGTGGCGTGACGAGGCGATGCTGCTGAACCTCGCCCGGTTCGGGCCGCGCGAGCAGGCGATCTTCACCCAGGCCGGGATCACCGGGATCTCCGAGGTGCAGGCGCTCTCGCTCGACGGGCTGCGCGCACGGTTGTCGCGCGCCGCGCAGATCCTGGGCGTCGAGCGGCCCGACGATCTGACGGTCGAGGGCTGGTGGGAACAGGCACAGACGCTCGAGGAGGAGTAGGGCGGTGAACGGCCCCGGTACCGGGGTGCGGTGGGTGATCGCAGTGGGCACCATCTGTCTCGTCCTAGGGCTGGCGTTCACGGCGGTCTTCAACCCGTTCTTCATCCACGCCGCCCTGGACGCCGCAGGCAGCGCCGCGATCCTGGGTCTGGACACGCGGACCACCCACGCCGTCTCCGATCGGACCATCATAGAGATGCTGGTCGGGCCCGGGACGTTCGCGTTCGCCGCCACGCCCGGCGGGCCGCGCTTCTACGACGCCGCCGAGGCGGCGCACCTGCGCGATGCGGCCACCCTGCTGCACCTGTTCGGCGGCTTGGTGCTCGTGGGCGTGCTGGGGCTATTG
>JAKAMV010000781.1 GCA_021812735.1 Chloroflexota bacterium
ACGAAGCGCGGCAGCGAGGGATCATCCTCGATCTTCTCCCGCAGGTGGCTCACGTGGACGTTGATCGTCTTCTCGTCCTGGTCGAGGGCCTCGTAGTCGCGGAGCAACTCGAGCAACTCCCGGCGCGAGAAGACCCGGCCCGGGCGGCTGGCGAGATGGCGCAGGATCTCGAACTCGGTGGCCGTCAGCGAGACGCGCCGGTTGCCCCGCTGGACGCGCCGCCGCTCCAGGTCGATCACGAGGTCGTCGTGCCGGATCACCCGGCCGCCCGCGGCATTCGCGAGGTCGCCGTACGCGCGCCGCAGCAGGGCCCGGATCCGGCTCATGAGCTCGCGCAGGGCGAACGGCTTGGTCACATAGTCGTCGGCGCCGAGCTCGAGGCCCACCACCTTGTCGAACTCGTCGCCGCGGGCGGTGAGGAACAGCACGGGCGCCTTGGATCCGGCGCTCCGGAGACGCCGGAGCACCTCAAATCCGTCGATGCCCGGTAGCCGCACGTCGAGCACGATGAGGTCCGGGGCCTGGCTGGTGGCGAACTCGAGGCCCTCCTCGCCGGAGCGGGCGACGGTCACCTCGTACCCCTCCTGCTGGAGGGCGTACTGGATGCCACGAGCCACGGCGAACTCGTCCTCGACGATCAGGATGGTCGATGCCACGGCCGGGATGCTACACCGCCTGGGGCACGGCGCGCCCGCGGGCCGCCCGTCCGCCGGCGGCGCGGGCGCGCCACGAGTGCTAGGCTCGACCGCGAGGGTGATCGACGGGTGCCCGCCCGTCTCCCCGACCACCAGGGCCCGACCGTCGTCGGGCTCGTGAGCGAGGAGGACGAACGTGTCCGACCGACCGCGCCTCGAGGCGACGACGCGGAGTGACTCCGGCAAGTCCGCGGCCGCCCGGCTGCGCCGTGAGGGGCGGCTCCCCGCCGTGCTGTTCGGCCACGGCCTCGAGAGCCAGCCGCTCTCGGTCGATGCCCACGAGTTCACGGTGCTCCGACGACGTGTCGCGGCCACCATCCTCGTGGATCTCGCTGTTGACGGCCACAAGCCGCGCGCCGTCCTCGTGCACGGGGTCCAGACGCACAAGGTGAGCCATCGGCCGCTCCACGTGGACCTGTTCGCCGTCCGCATGACCGAGGAGCTCACCGCCGAGGTGCCGCTCGTCGGCGACGGGGTCGCGCCGGCAACCGAGATCGGCGGGACGCTCGTCCACCCGCTCAGCTCGGTCAAGGTTCGCGCGCTCCCGGCGGATCTGCCCGAGGCGATCCACTACGACCTGTCGTCGCTGACAGACTTCGACCACGTGATCACCGTGGCGGACCTTGCTGCCCCGCGCGGCGTGACGATCCACGCCGAGGCCAGCGAGGTGATCGCCCGCGTGCTCGCGCCGCGCGTCGAGGAGCCTCCGTTCGGGGCTGCCGAGGGGCCGGCCGAGGAGGCGCCCGCCGCGCCGGCCCCCGCGGAGACCTCCGCCGCGGAGGACTAGGGCCGCTCGACGGCGGGATTGCCGCCGGTCGTGTCGACGCCACGCAGGGCGGGCTGCGGGCCTATCGGCGAACGCCGCTCACGTACACGATCGGCAGCTCGAGCCGCAGCGCGTCGGGTGCCAGCTGGCGGAGGCGGTCGAGCAGGTCGGCCGTCAGGGCCGCCCGCTGCTCGGTCTCGAGCCCGAGCACCAGGTCGCCATCATCGAAGCGCGTGACGAACGCCGCGTAGGACTCCGGCGTGAACTGGTGCGTCAGGCGGTCCGCCCTCGCGGTCACGTGCGAAAGGCCGGCTGCACGCAGCTGCGCCGCGGCGGCGGCCGGCGACGCCAGGTCGTCGTGGCCGCCGGGCGATTCCCGCTCGATCCCGGCGGCGTCGAGGGCGGCGTCCCAGGCCGCGTCGGCGGCGAACGGCAGGTCGCCCGCCAGCCAGCCCACGTATGCCAGGCGGCCACCCCGTTTGAGCACGCGCCGCATCTCGCGCAGGGCCCGGGGCCGGGACGGGACCAGCTGGAGCACGAACGCGGCCAGCGCCAGGTCGAATGATCCGTCGGGGAACGGCAGCCGATCGGCAGGTGCGCGCGTCAGGCGGACACGGGTCCCCTCCGGACCGGCTGCCGCCACGGTCCGGGACGCCACCGCCAGCATCCCTGCCGAGATGTCGGTCGCCTCCACCTGCGCCGCGGGCCACCTGGCGGCGGCCTCGACCGCAAGCACGCCTGTACCGCAGCCCACATCCGCGACCCGCGGGCCCCACGACGCGCGTCCTGGGTCCACCTCGTCGAGCAGCCTGAGCGTGGCCGCGCGGTGTACAGGCGCCCAGTGCGCCGCGTATCCCTCAGCGATGCGGTCGTATCGGGATTCTTGGCCTGTCACGACGCGTATCGTGCCATGTCCTGATCGTGTCCTATGGCCCCCCGGCCCGTGGCTGCAAGCCGATAGCCCTCGCCGAAGCGCCAGTCCATGCTGCCGTTGGTTGCAGACACGGGCCGCCAGAGGACCGCGCTCGGCGCGATCCGCCGCCCGAGAAGGAGCCGGACATGAAGAAGATCCTGCTGGCCTACGACGGGGGCGACCCGGCGCACAGGGCGCTGGAGATGACCATCACGTTCGCCAAGTCGTTCGGCGCCGAGGTCGGTGTCGTGAGCGTCGTGCCGGTCCATCCCGGCCGCGCACCGGTGGACCCGTGGGACGACCGGACGGTGCACGCGGAGGAGCTGCTCGAGGCGCGCAGGCTGCTTCGCGAGGAGGGGATCGAGGCTACCCTGATCGAGCCCGGCGGTGATCCCGCCAAGACCATCGAGCGGATCGCCGAGGAGCGCGGGTACGACACGATCGTGATCGGGTCTCGCGGTCTGGGCGCGGTCGCCCGCACCCTGCAAGGGAGTGTCTCGGAGCACGTTGCCGCCAATGCGCACGCGACGGTGGTCGTCGCACGCTGATGCCGGGAGCGCACCCGGCAGTCCGCACCTCCCCGCCGCCCCCGCCGAGTGCGGGGGCGGCGGCACGTCCACGCCCATGAGGGAGCCTGCCCAATGACCCTCGACACGCCACCGAGCTCCAACACCGGAGCGCGATCGTCCCGTCGCGCGCTGGAGTCCCTCCGAACCGGCTCCGGCCCCATCCCGATCGGGGAGCGCGGCCAAGCGCTCCTGGTGGACCGGTTCCTCAACAAGGACGCCGCATTCACCGAGGGCGAGCGCGACGCGCTGGGCCTGCGCGGGCTCCTGCCGCCCCAGGTCATGGACGTCGGGACCCAGGTGAGCCTCGAGCTCGAGCACGTGCGGCGGAAGCCGGACGACCTCGAGAAGTACATCGGCCTGGCGGCGCTCCAGGACCGCAACGAGACGCTCTTCCATCGCGTCCTGCTGGAGCACCTCGAGGAGCTGCTGCCGATCGTCTACACGCCCACCGTGGGGCGGGCGTGCCAGGAGTTCAGCCACCACTACCGCCGGCCGCGCGGCGTCTGGATCACCCCCGACGACGTGGACCGCGTGCCCGAGCTCCTGCGGAACGCGGTTCGCGGCGAGGTCCGCCTGATCGTGGTCACCGACAACGAGCGGATCCTCGGCCTGGGCGACCAGGGCGCGGGCGGCATGGGGATCCCGGTTGGCAAGCTCGCGATCTACTCGGCCGCGGCGGGCCTCCACCCGGCGAACACGCTGCCGGTGTCGCTCGACGTGGGCACCGACCGCGCCGCCCTGCTCGCCGACCCGCTGTACGTGGGCTGGCGCCACCCGCGCCTCCGGGGGGCGGCCTACGACGAAGTCGTGGAGGCGTTCGTCGCCGGCGTCCGCGAGGTGCACCCGCGGGCCGTCCTCCAGTGGGAGGACTTCAAGCAGCACAACGCCATCCGGCTGCTCGAGCGGTACCGCAACTGGGTCTGCTCGTTCAACGACGACATCCAGGGGACCGCCGCCATCTCGGTGGCCACCATCCTCTCGGCCCTCCGGACGACCGGGCAGACCCTCGCGGACGCGAGGGTCGTCCTCGCTGGAGCCGGCGCGGCGGGGACGGGCATCGCCCGCCTCCTCCGGCTGGCGATGACGGAGGAGCACATCTCCGACACCGACGCGGGCAATCGGATCGCGGTGCTCGACTCGCAGGGCCTGCTCGTCGCAGGGCGACCCGGCCTCGACGACGACAAGCTCGACGCGGCCCTCCCGCGCGACGTCGTGGCCGGGCTGGGCCTGGACCCGGACGGACGGCCGGGCCTGCTCGACGTGGTGACCGCCTTCCGGCCGAACATCCTGCTGGGCACGACCGGCATCGGCGGCGCCTTCACCGAGGCCGTCGTCCGGGCCGTGGCAGCGGTCGCCGAGCACCCGGTCATCCTGCCGATGTCCAACCCCACCGCCAACACCGAGGCGGTGCCCGCCGACATCCTCGCGTGGACCGAGGGTCGGGCGGTCGTCGCCACGGGCAGCCCGTTCGCGCCGGTCGCCTTCAACGGGCGCGTGCACCCCATCCCGCAGGCGAACAACGCCTATGTGTTCCCCGGAATCGGCCTCGGCGCGATCGTGTCGGAGGCGCGCATCCTGCCGGAATCCGCGTTCCTGGTGGCTGCTCGACGCCTGGCGGACCTCGCCACGCCGGAGATGACCGCCCGCGGCGACCTGT
>JAKAMV010000782.1 GCA_021812735.1 Chloroflexota bacterium
CAGCAACGCGGCCCAGTGGCGAGATCCGTCCGGCGCGAGAGCCCCGCTCTGCACGGACAACAGATACGTGTCGACGACCGCCGAGACGACCGTGGCGGATGCACCGGCAAGGCGGTCCCCGTACCACGTCGCGACGCCGACCCCGAGGACGAGCGGCAAGAGCCCCACGTCGCGGCCGGCGATGACGTCCACAGGCAGCTTGGCGGCCGCCCCGATCACGCCGAGCGCGGCACCGAAGAGCAGCGCCGAGACGCCGCCGACTCGGACCTGCGGACGCGGTCGTGCGACCTGCGGGGCTTCCTGCCCGGCGATACTCACCGATCCTTCCCCTGGGATGCCCGGGGCTCGTTGCAAGACAAACGCTACAGCATGCGACCAACCTATGTTGCGCGTGGAAGGTCTGGGTGCGATCGACCGGGCGCGCTGGTGTTCGATCAGGACGCATCAGGACGCCGTCGCGGCCGAAGTCGAACGCGGCGGCGGCCCCGTGCTCCTCTCGCGCGGCGCAACGGACCTTTGGCCCCGTCGGCGCCCTTCGGTCGCGCACGCGTCACGGCGACCGCTATGATGCAGACGATGGATCTGTCCAGGCTCTCGCGAGAGCTCCCTGGACCGCTCGGTGCTCGTGCGGCCCACTCGCGGTCGGCCGCGAGCCGGGTCGGCGCGTTCCTCCGCTCGGTGCGGCACCACCTCGGGTCGCTCGCGCTGGCGCCCATCTACCGCCTCTACGCGCACCGGCTGCGCGGACAGGTGATGGCGCGGCCACGGCCAGGCCACGTGGCGATCATCATGGACGGCAACCGGCGCTGGGCGCAGCGCGAGGGGCTCGCCGACCCTGGCGCGGGCCATCGACGCGGGGCCGACAAGATCCTGGAGGTGCTCGACTGGTGTCGCGCGCTCGGCATCGGCGAGGTGACCCTCTGGGCGCTCTCGATCGAGAACCTCGAGCGCTCCCCTGAGGAGCTGACGGCGCTGCTCGACGTCGTGACCGAGCGGCTGGCCGGACTCGCCGCGCGGGGACGGCCGGCGCCGATGCGCGTGCGGGTGATCGGCCGGCGCGATGCGCTCCCCGAACGGGTACGGGCTGCGATCGAGGCAGCCGAGGCAGCCACCGCCACCAGCCGGGGGCCCCTCGCCACGTTCGCCTTGGCCTACAGCGGCCACGACGAACTCGTCGACGCCTGTCGTGAGGCCGTGCGCGAGCTGATCGCCGCGGGGGTGCCGGCGGCCGAACTGCCGTCCCGCATCGATGCCGACCAGCTGGCGCGGCACCTCTACACCACCGGCCAGCCGGACCCCGAACTGATCATTCGGACGAGCGGGGAGGTCCGCCTCTCGGGGTTCCTGCCCTGGCAGAGCGCGCACAGCGAGTTCTACTTCTGCGAGGCGTACTGGCCGGCGTTCCGCGAGATCGACTTCTTGCGCGCGCTGCGGACGTTCCAGCAACGGGCGCGGCGGTTCGGGCGATGATGCCGACGCCGCCGAGCGGAGAGCCAAGATGACCGGAACGCCGCCGATCACACCGCTTCCCACCGAGCCGTTCGTCTACGACTATCCCGGCGCCCACGACGCGGTCACCTACGAGCTGGAGAACCGGATCGCCGATCCGGACGCGCGCATCGAGGCGTTCATGGATCGGCTGTTGTCGATGGACGGCCGGATCGTGGCCGATGTGGGTGCCGGCGGCGGCTACCACGCGGTGCGGTACGCGCAGCGCGCCGCCCACGTTTTCGCCGTGGAGCCGGCGCCGCGGATGCTGATCCAGCTGCACCGCCGGATCGCCGCCGAACCCGAAGCCGTCGGCGTTCGGGTGAGCGTCCTCGCGGCAGGCGCGGAGGCGATCCCGCTCCAGGATGCTTCGGTCGACCTGTTCCACTCGCGTCTGGCGTATTTCTTCGGCCCCGAGAGCGCGCGGGTCAGGAGCTGCGAGCCTGGGATCGCCGAGGCACTGCGCATCGTCCGCCCCGGCGGCCAGATCGTAATCATCGACAACGACCTGCGCGAGGGCGACTTTGCGACCTTCCTGCGCGAGTTCGGCTATGCGGCCGACGAGCCTGGACTGGCGGACCGCCTGGACGACTTCTGGGCGGCCCACGGATTCGCCGGCACGACGGTCATGAGCGAGTGGCGAGCCCCGTCCCGCAAGGCGCTCGGCCGCGTGCTCGGCATGGAGTTCGGCGAACGGGCGGCGGAGGCGATCCTGACGCGCATCGACGGCGCCCGGTTCCGGTACGGGTATCGGATCTACCACCGGGAGCGGTAGCTCGGTCGGGATCGACGGGCCCGAGTCTGGCGGGCGGCACACGACCACTGGGCGCGTGACCGACGGGCGCCATCGTTCCCAACCGCGACCGGGCAGCTCGGTTGCATCGGCAGTCGGACTGTGCGGGCCGGTCAGTCGAGCGACCAGTGCAGCTCGCGGGCGTGCTCGCGCAGCCAGCGGCGTGCGCGGTCGGCCTCCGGCACCACGGACCGCACGAGGGCCCAGAACCGCGGCGAATGACCGAAGACAGCGAGGTGCGCGAGCTCGTGGACGACGACGTAGTCGAGCACGGCGGGCGGCGCCAGCACCAATCGCCACGAGAACGAGAGCCGACCCGCTCGTGAGGCGCTCCCCCACCGGGTGCGCTGGTCGCGGATCGCGACGGCTGCCGGCGCCACACCGAGCTGCGGCGCGCGGGCGGCGATCCGCCGCTCGACCGCGGCCCGCGCCTCACGCCGAAACCATGCCTCGAGGATGGCGGCCAGCGACCGCCGCTCGGCCGGCGCCAGCACGACGAGGATCGCGGGACCGGCGCCGTCGTCGTGGACGACGGTGGTCCGGCGGCGGCCGTGCCCCACGCGAAGCTCCAGACGGTGCCGCTGGCCGGCAACGTCGAGGATGGCGCCGTCGCCCAGCGGCCCGCGAGCCAGATATCGGGCGCGCTGGAGCGCAAAGCGTTCCCGGTGCCGGGCCACCCAGTCGCGGCGGTCCGCGACGAAGGCATCCGCGAGCCGAGCCGGCGCATGCAGCGGCAGCGTGACGACCGGGTTGCCCTGCTCGTCCAACGCGAGTCGAACGCGATGCGCACGCGGCGAGCGGCGCAGTAGGTACGCGACGCCTGCAGCCTCGCGGACCGTGAGGGCGGGGGCGCGGCCCCCGAGCGTGCCGTGCATCAGCGGGCGGGCCGACGCTGGATCAGCTCCACCCACGGCGGAACGCGCGAGGGTTCTGGCATGCTCGCCAGTATCGCAGCGCACCGGCCCGGCCGCGGCCGTGGATCCGCGGCCAGCTGCAATCACCGTGTCGGACGCTTGACCATGACGTAACCGTCGCACAAGCGGGCGTTCAGCGGATCTTCAGCAGGACGGCGCAGCCTGACGGCCGTGACTCCGGTCACCACCTCAGGGCCGCCGTTCCCACCACGCGGTCGGAGACGCCGGCCCACCATCGGGGGACGTTGCCATGACACTCGACCCTTCCGCCGGCCTGCACGGCGCCGCTGGCGCGGGACATGACCACCCGACTCGCCCAACCCAGACCGCATCGCCCGAGTCGCGTGCGGCATCCGAGCCACACGCCGCGTATCGACGATGGCGGCGCTTCCGGCAGCCGGCGCCGCCGTCCGATCTGGTCCGTCTCGCCGCGCTGCGCGTCGTGCTGGAGGCCGGGCCGCTGCCGGGCCTCCAGATCCTCAACCTGGTCGCTCCGGTGGTGCGCCGGTTGGGCGAGGTCCCGCCCACCTTCCCGTTGCTGCACCAACTCGGGGAGGACGGGTTGCTGGTGGCGTTTGGGGATCTGCCGCGGCAGTACACGATCACGGCTGCCGGAACGCGGGAGGCGCGACGCCTCGCCGATGCGATCGGCCCGCTCGCCTCGGAGCGGCTCGAGGGCGTGGACCGGCGCATCGAGGCGTTGCTCGGCCTCGCACACTGATAGCGGAGCGGCCGGAGCCCGCCGCCGATGGGCGGGCCACGGTGCGCGAACGGGGGCGGCGGACGCGCCCTGGGCCAGCGCTTGCGCCGTGCCACGTGGGCCCTGGGCCAGCGCCTGCGCCGTGCCACCTAGCCAGTCGTCGCGCCGGAGGCCTCTCCTGCACAGTGGCCAACCCGCTCGCTTGGCGATGCCCACGAGCGTGGCTCGCCCCCAGAATGGTCCAGTTATCCGCGCTCGTATGGCAGCGCAGGTCCCGTGGTGGACCCCCACGATGCTGGCGATGAAAGTATCCGGCGAACGCAATGCGCCTCGGGCCCTCCCCTCTCCGCCCAGGAACAGCACCGGCGAGACCTGGAGATTGTCGACCTAGAAACACGTGGCATGGAGGACGGTGCGCTTGTCAACCGCCCGCTGCGGGCCGTGTTTGCAGAGATCAAAGTGAACGCAGATCGTTCAGTTCTGCCTACGCATCTGGTGCAGTCGTGCCATGCTCAGATACCGGCCCAGTAGCGAATCCCGTCGAGCACCCCAGCCGCATACGCGAATGGTGACCGGTAGGCGTCGTCGCCAACGGCCGCGCTCAACTCGGGATGAGCGTTCGCCACTAGCGTGCCACGGAACCCTTGCTGAAACAGCTCGATGTCGTTTCCGGAATCGCCGAAAACAAGAACGCGGTCCCGGG